>JAWWDW010000001.1:0-22956 GCA_033719735.1 Robiginitalea sp.
AGGTCGCCACAACCGATATACCCTCCGGGGATTTGCAAATAGGCCAGAACCTCTTCCCCGATGTACTCTGAGTTCTTATAGGCAGAGATGGCTCCATCCCTCAGTTGGGTGGCAAAGGCGTACCTGGCCACTTCTCCATCCAGTTCGGCAGGTTCCCCCTTGGCCATGGCCTCGTTATAGCTCATCAGGGATTCGAAAATAGCTTTCTCTTCCTCGGCTTCCTTCTTTTCGAGGGAAGCGGCGAGAAGCGGTTCGAGGTCTTCGGCAGTTAGATCCACGGCCGACTGCTTTCCGGCATCCGCCAGTGCCTGTTCGATGAATTTTCCTATCCCCATTTTCATGAATTGTTGTTCGTTTTCCGGGGAAACCTCGTCCATATATTTGTCTATGAACTTATGGACGTTCACATCCGTGGCTGAAGGCGTATCGGTTTTTGGCAGGATGAGGTCCACTAGTTGCATGAGGACCGATCCCTCTTCCGGACTGAAAAATACCGGGGTCCACTGAGGGGTAGTGTCCTGTGCACAACTCTGCATCAGGCTTATGATGGTAGGGGTGGCTACAGTATACCCGAGGGCCAGCCCCATGTTTTTCAATGCGATTCTTCTATCCATTAGATGTTTCCTTTTTTGAGTTCTTTTACGGCGTGGTCTGCAGCCCTGGCTGTAAAGGCCATATAGGTCAGGGAAGGGTTTACACAGGATGCGGAGGTCATAAACGACCCGTCGGTCACATAGACATTCTTGACCGCATGGATCTGGTTGTATCCGTTGAGCACGGAGGTCCTGGGATCCCGACCCATCCGGGCCGTTCCCATTTCATGGATTCCAAGGCCGAGGGCGCCGGGGTTGTCAAAAGGGGTGACATCCCGGAAACCAGATTTTTCGAGCATTTCCACTGCCTGCTCTTTGATGTCTTCCCGCATATTCCATTCGTTTTCCTTGAATTCGGCATCAAAGGTAACGGTTGGCAGTCCCCATTGATCCAGTTTTTCGTAGTCGAGGTACATGCGGTTGTCCTCATAGGGCAGTACCTCCCCGAATCCGGACATTCCGAAGGTCCAGCCTCCCGGCTTCAGGATGGCCTCCTTGAGTTCTTTACCGTGGGAGAGTTCCTTGACGGTATCCTGCCAGTTGCCCCGGCTGCCGCCACCCTGGTATCCGTACCCCCGGATGAATTTATCTGTGTTGGATTTTCCGCCGAGGTTCCTAAACCTGGGGATGTAAATCCCATTGGCCTTACGACCCCTGTAGTATTTGTCTTGGTACCCGTCAAACCTCCCTGCGGCTCCGACGCCCAGGTGGTGGTCCATGATGTTCCGGCCGAGTTGGCCTGAGTCGTTCCCCATTCCCTCTGGAAAGCGGTCCGATCTGGACTGCATCAGGATGGCCGTGGAGGCGACGGTGGAGGCACACAGGAAAATCACTTTAGCAGTGAATTCGTACGTGTCCTTGGTAAGCCGGTCGATCACTTTAACTCCCGTTGCTTTCCCGCTGTCCGGGTCGTACATGATCTCGTGCACGATGGAATCCGGGCGGAGGGTCATGTTGCCGGTGGCTTCGGCCACGGGCAGGGTGGAGGAGTTGCTGCTGAAATACGCCCCGAAAGGGCAGCCCCGGATACAGCGGTTCCGGTACTGGCAGGTTTGCCGGTTGGCCCCCTCGAATTTTTTATCACTTGTAATATGGGCGACCCTTCCAGCGGTGATTACCCGCCCATCGAAGTTTTCTGCAACCTTCTCACGCAGGTGCTGCTCCACACAATTCAGTTCCATCATCGGTTCCAGGATGCCGTCCGGGTGCTGCGGCAGGCCCAGGTTCTCCCCGGAGACCCCGATAAAGGCTTCCACCTTATCGTACCAGGGGGCGATATCCTTGTAGCGCACCGGCCAGTCCACGGCAATCCCGTCGTTCTTGTTTGCCTCGAAGTCCATGGCATTCCAGCGATAGCTGTGGCGGCCCCACATGATGGAACGTCCCCCGACGTGGTATCCCCGCATCCAGTCAAACCGCTTGACCTCATTATAGGGGTGTTCCAGGTCGTCTACGAACCAGAAATTATGGGGAGCCTTCACCGTATATCCCGTCCGGGCCTGTTTGAACTGCTTGGCTTGTTCTTCCCGGGGCAGCTCCCCCCCGTTCGGGAAATCCCAGGGGTCCATGTTGGCCGTGGGGTAGTCGGTAATATGGTTAACCATCCGTCCCCTGTCCAGCACCAGCGTTTTCAGGCCTTTTTCGCACAATTCTTTGGCGGCCCAGCCTCCGCTGATCCCGGTACCCACCACAATGGCATCGTAGGAATCCTGTTCTTCGTTGTAATAGAACTTACTCATGAAATTGGTTTGTTTAGCTCCTAAAAGTATTAATTATTAAATTAATTTTCTACATTTAAAATCTGATTAATCAGCAGGGTTGTCAATCAAACCCCTTTAAAAATCGGGATTTAGCAAGTATCGGCAAAAGATACCAGATTTCCGTTACGATCTGTTATGCAACCGACAACCTCAGCACAACCTGTGGAGAAACCAACCTATGAAACGCAGAAATTTCATCCATCGAAGCACACAGGCAGGCATGGCGCTATCCCTCCTTGGGTTGGCTGCCTGCAAGGAAACGTCTAAAAAAGAGGCTCCACAAGAAGGGGAAGGAGCAATTTCGGATGCTACTGCGGAAGCGGGTCCGTTTTTTAAGCTTTCCCTGGCCCAGTGGTCCCTGCATCGCATGATCTGGGAAGGTAAGATGGATCCTTATGAATTTGCCGAAAAAGCAAAGGGATGGGGTTTCAGCGGGCTGGAATACGTCAGTGGGCTCTATTATAAAGAACTGGAAGCTGCATCCTTCTCTGAACAAGCCATGCAGGGATTCGTGGATCGCAGCAATGAGGAGGCCCGAAAACACGGCATGCAAAACCTATTGATCATGGTGGATGGTCAGGGAGACCTGGCGACCTCAGGGGAAGCGGACCGGATCGCAGCCGTGGAAAACCACTATAAGTGGGTGGACGCGGCAGCCGACATGGGCTGCCATTCGATCCGTGTAAACCTCTCGGGAAGCAGTGATCCGGAGCAATGGATCCCCAATTCGGTGGACGGGCTGCGCCGCCTTGCAACCTATGGTGCGGAAAAGGGGATCAATATCCTGGTGGAGAACCACGGCGGCCTTTCTTCCAACGCAGCCATGCTGGCTAAAGTCATGCAGGAGGTAGGGATGGACAACTGCGGTACCCTGCCCGATTTTGGGAATTTCTGCATTCGCAGGAAGGACCCGGAGGACTGGCGTGCCGGATGCGCTGAGGAGTATGACCGATACAAGGGCGTGCGGGAATTGATGCCTTTTGCCAAAGCGGTGAGTGCCAAATCCCATGATTTCGATGCCGGGGGCAACGAGACGAATACCGACTACGTCAAAATGCTTCAGATTGTCAAAGATGCCGGGTATACGGGGTATATCGGGGTGGAGTATGAAGGGAGCGAACTGGATGAAATAGCCGGGATCAAAGCAACGCGTGACCTCATGTTGAAGGCCGCAAAACAGTTGTCTTAAGCCAGCCGCAAAAATGAGGGCCTACCTGCAACAACTTTTTGACTACAATTATTACTGTAACAAAACGATCATCGACGCCTGCTCAAAGGTAGAAGAGCCCCCGCAAAGGACCCGGGAGCTTTTCAGCCATATCCTAAACGCACATCATATCTGGAATGCCCGGATACTTGGGGAAACACCAAAATTAGGGGTATGGGAATTGCATGAGCTCCCGGCCTGGCAGGACCTGCATTACGAAAACCAGCGAAACTCCTTTGGGATCATAACCAATACGGCCACTTTTGACAGCCGCATTGTATACGAGAATACCGAAGGGCGCAGTTTTTCGAATGCCCTTCAGGACATCCTCTTCCACATCGTAAATCACAGCACCCATCACCGGGGGCAAATTACAGTGGATTTCCGGACCCATGGGCTGGAACCCCCGCAGATGGATTATATCTTGTACAAACGCTAAACCAAACGACGCATGAAAACGACTGTCAAATTTCAGTTATCCCTGATGATGTTCCTCGAGTTCTTCATCTGGGGAGGCTGGTTCGTTACCCTGGGGACCTTCCTCGGAGATAACCTGAAGGCCACGGGAGGCGAAATTGCCATGGCCTTCTCGACACAATCCTGGGGGGCCATTGTGGCGCCCTTTATCATCGGGCTTATTGCCGACCGGTATTTCAATGCTGAGCGGATTCTGGCAGTATTGCACCTGGCAGGGGCTGTTTTAATGTACCAGATGTATGTTTCTACGGACTTTGCTGGTTTCTATCCCTATGTCCTGGGGTATATGATCATTTACATGCCCACCCTTGCACTGGTAAATTCCATTTCTTTCAATCAGATGAAGGACCCGGCCAAGGAATTCTCCCTGGTGCGCGTTTTCGGGACCATCGGCTGGATTGTTGCGGGCCTGTTGATCAGTTATGTATTCCTTTGGGATTCCCCGGAGGCCAGGGCAGAAGGGATGTTGAAGAACACCTTTTTGCTCGTCGCCATTGCCTCGGCCTTCCTGGGCTTGTTCAGCTTTACCCTTCCCAAAACGCCCCCGCGGGTAGACAAGGACGAAAAGGTCGGTATATCCGCCATCCTAGGACTGGATGCCCTTAAGTTGTTGAAGGACCGGAATTTCCTGATTTTCTTCGTCTCCTCCATCCTGATCTGTATCCCCCTCGCGTTCTACTATCAGAATGCGAACCCCTTCCTGGCAGAAATAGGGGTAGACAACCCTACCGGGAAAATGACCATCGGACAGGCTTCCGAAGTGCTCTTCATGTTGCTGCTGCCCTTTTTCTTCAAGCGGTTCGGGTTTAAGAAGACCATTATGGCCGGTATGCTCGCATGGACACTCAGGTATGCGCTTTTTGCTTATGGCAATGCAGGGGACCTGGCCTTTATGCTGATCCTGGGGATTGCACTCCACGGGATTTGCTACGACTTCTTCTTTGTGTCCGGGCAAATCTATACGGATTCCAAGGCAGGCGAAAAATACAAAAGTGCAGCCCAGGGGTTGATAACCCTGGCGACCTATGGCTTTGGGATGTTGATCGGGTTTTGGGTGGCCGGAAAGATTTACGATATGAACCTGATCTCTGAAAACATGCACAACTGGAAAAGTATCTGGACCTTCCCTGCGATTTTTGCCCTGGGGGTATCCGTACTTTTCGCTATCTTTTTCAAGAACGAAGCCATCGAATACAAAGAGTAACACTAAAGCAACTGCAGTATGCCTAAGAAAATACGACTTGGAATCCTTGGAGGTGGAGGCGACTCCCTGATCGGCGTCCTTCACCGGGTAGCCGCCCATATGTACGACAGCTATGAAATCGTCGGGGCGGTTTTCAGTCCGGAACTCCAGGAAAGCCTTGATTTTGCCAAGCAAATCGACATCCCCCTGAACCGGATTTACAAGGACTTCGACACCCTTGTGGAAGAAGAATTGAAATTGCCGGAATCTGAGCGCATGCAGGTGTGTTCCATACAGACCCCCAATTTCCTCCATTTTCCCATGGCCAAGAAATTACTCGACAACGGCTTTCACGTGATTTGCGAAAAGCCGATGACCACCACTTATGAGGAGGCCAGGATTTTGCAGGAAGCCCACCGGAAGGCAGGGACCGTTTTTGCGGTGACCCACACCTATACCGGGTATCCGATGGTCCGCCAGATGCGCGAGATGATCAAAGCGGGAGAGCTGGGCAAAATTCACAAGGTGGACGCCCGCTACTATCAGGGCTGGATCAACCCGATTATCCACGATGCCGAAAAACGGGCTTCCGTATGGCGGCTGGATCCTGCAAAAGCCGGGATCAGTTCTTGCATGGGGGATATCGGGGTGCACGCCTTCAATATGGTCGAGTTCACCACTGGCCTGAAGATCAAATCCCTCCTCTGCGATTTCAATTATCTGTATGAAGACAACCTCATGGACGTGGACGGGACCGTCCTGATACGCATGGATTCCCATGTAAAAGGGGTTATTCGCGCCAGCCAGGTGGCTACCGGGGAAGAGAACGGGCTTGCCATCAGCATCTACGGGGAAAAGGGCGGGCTGCGATGGGAGCAGGAACGTCCCAACTTCCTCTACCGCATGAGCGATACCGAGGCCCTTCAGGTCTACAAGCCCGGCCACGCCTATAATTCCGACCTCTCCCTGGACGGAACCAAACTCCCCCCCGGGCACCCGGAAGGGATCTTTGACGCCATGGGGAACATCTACAGGGGTGTTGCACGGGCCATACGCGGTGAATCCTACAACGACGGGGAATTCCCGACCATGACAGACGGGGTGCGCGGCCTGAATTTTATCGAAGCCACTGTGGCCTCCCATAAAGGGGGCAACGTATGGGTAGACCTGGATTAGGCTATTCCTGGGTCTCTAAAACAAAAGCCCGGCTCATCGCCGGGCTTTTCTGTTACTTTTTCTCGAAAATCTTCTCAAATACTTCGAAAACCACGATCATGCTCTCCAGCGGTTTTCTGTCAAAAGGGGCGAGTTCACGGGTGTAATACTCCCAGTGGGTCTCTTTCCAGTACTCCAGGGAGCCATCCCCTTCTCCTTCCAGCTGGGCGTACGCACTGGTTACGGCAAAGAAGGGTTTGAGGGTTACTTTCACGGTCCGAACGATGCAGTGGGCATTTCCTTCCCAATCGGTGATGATGTTCAGGTCTCCGATTTTGGGGAGCGGTTCATTGCGAAGCTGCAGGCCCAGGAGGGAGTGGGCGGTGGCCCGCTTCTTTCCCTGGAGCACCAGGGAGACGCAGGTGTCGGCAATTTCCTCAGTGTCCCCGAAATACCCAACCCCCGGCTCTTCCGCAAAAGCGTACTCCAGGTGCTGGTCCAGGAAATCACCCCAAAGGGCTTTGGCAGATTTGTTCTTCATAGGATGGTTATCAGGTTATGAAAATACGCCATTTTTGAATTGCCGGGCTGCATGGTCTGCCGCCCGGGCGGTAAATGCCATATACGTGAGGGAGGGGTTTACACAGGAGGCGGAGGTCATAAATGCCCCGTCCGTTACATAGAGGTTGGGAACATCGTGTACCTGATTGTGCTTGTTGACCACAGAGGTGCGGGGGTCCCTGCCCATCCGGGCGCCTCCCATTTCGTGGATGCCCAGCCCGGGCCCGGTCTCCTCGTCAAAGGTCCGGATATCGGTAAAGCCGGCGGCTTCAAACATCGAGGCCAGCTGTCGGGTGATGTCTTCCCGCATCCGGTATTCATTCTCCCTGAATTCCACGTCGAAATCTAGCTGGGGCAACCCCCATTGATCGGTTTCCGTGGGGCTGAGTCGCACTCGGTTGTCGTGGTAGGGAAGCATCTCCCCAAAGCCGGTGGCCCCGATTTGCCAGTTTCCGGGTTTTAGGAGTTGCTCCTTGAGGTCTTTGCCGTATCCCAGTTCGGCCACGGCTTCAGACCAATCCCCCCGGCTGGCCCCTCCCTGGTACCCGAATCCCCTGAGGTAGTCTTTTTCAGGCTGGCCTTCCAGGTTTACGAAGCGCGGGATGTAGAAACCATTCGGACGCCGTCCCCGGTAGTATTTTTCAAGGTAGCCCGGAACTTTTGCACTGGCCCCAAGTTTGTAGTGGTGGTCCATGATGTTCCGACCCAACTGGTCGTGGTTGTTGCCGATCCCGTCCGGGAAGTGGGTGTTTTTCGATTGCAGCAGGATGCCGACAGAGGCCATGGCGGAGGCGCACAGAAAAATCACCCTGGCCTTAAAGGTCAACTTTTGGTGCGTTTCGGCATCGATCACCCGCACTCCCGTTGCCAGGCCCGATTCGGCATCATAGAGCACTTCATGAACAATGGAATTCGGCCGGAGGGTCATCTTTCCGGTGCGCTCTGCGGCGGGAAGGGTAGTGGAGTTACTGCTGAAGTAGCCCCCAAAAGGGCATCCCCTCCAGCAGCGGTTCCGGTACTGGCAGGGACTCCTCCCTTCATGGGTTCCGCTGGGGTCGGTTATATGGGCTACCCTCCCGATGGTCAGGAGCCTGCCGTCCTGGAATTTGGTCGCCAGGGCTTCTTTCAGGTCTTTTTCAGGGCAGGTGAGTTCCATGGGGGGCTCGAACTTCCCGTCGGGCAGGTGGGGCAGGCCCAGTGGTTCTCCGCTTACCCCTATGTACGCTTCGACCTTGTCGTACCAGGGGGCGATATCGCTGTACCGTACCGGCCAGTCTACCCCGATCCCTTCTTTTTGGTTGGCTTCGAAATCCAGGTCGCTCCACCGGTAGCTTTGCCGGCCCCAGGTGAGGGACCGCCCTCCCACCTGATAACCCCGGATCCAGTCAAAGCGCTTGGTTTCCTGGTAAGGGTGTTCCAGGTCGTTTACAAAGAAATGCGCGTTCTCCGGACGGGGGGCCCAGCCCACGCGCAGTTGTTTGTGGTATTTTTTCTTTTCTTCCCGGGTGAAGGTGTTCCGGTTGGGAAAATCCCAGGGATCCTGGTGCATGGTCGGATAGTCCTTCAGGTGTTCTACCATCCGGCCCCGTTCCAGTACCAGCGTCCTGAGGCCCTTTTCGCAGAGTTCCTTGGCGGCCCAACCCCCGCTGATCCCGGTACCTACTACAATCGCATCGAAGATTTCTGAAGGGTTGCTGTCTCCCTGGTTCATTTATTCTCGGGTATTTTTTATATTTATGACGCCTGCCAAAAGGCCCGATACAAGGCCGGACCTCCCGTAAATATAGGGTATTATTCGTAAATCAGGCGGGCTAAAACGCACCTAAAGAACCTTAAACCTTCTATGAAAACAATCAAAGGACCTGCGGTATTCCTGGCGCAATTCGTCGACAACAAAGCCCCTTTCAATTCGCTGGACGGCATGTGCCAGTGGGCAGCGGACCTCGGCTACAAAGGGATTCAGATCCCTACCTGGGAACATTTCCTGATCGACCTGGACAAAGCAGCCGAAAGCCAGGATTACTGTGATCAGCTCAAGGGCACAATAAATTCCTATGGCCTGGAGATCACCGAGCTCTCCACCCACCTTCAGGGGCAACTGGTGGCCGTACACCCTGCCTATGACCTGATGTTCGATAATTTTGCGCCGGATGCGGTAAAGAAGAATCCCAAAGCCCGTACCGAATGGGCCGTGGATGTCGTTAAGAAGGCGGCGACCGCCAGTCGCCGGCTGGGGCTGAAATCCCACGCCACCTTTTCAGGGGCCTTGCTCTGGCACACCTTCCATCCCTGGCCTCAGCGGCCTGCAGGCCTTGTGGAAATGGGGTTTGAGGAACTGGCCAGACGCTGGAAACCCATCCTCGACCACTACGATGAGGAAGGGGTCGATGTCTGTTATGAAATCCATCCCGGGGAGGACCTTCATGACGGGGATACCTTTGAGCGAGTCCTGGAGGCGACCGGGAACCACCCCCGTGTCAATATCCTGTACGATCCGAGCCATTTCGTGCTGCAGCAACTGGACTACATCGAGTACATCGACCACTACCACGAATTCATCCGGGCCTTCCATGTAAAGGATTCCGAGTTCAATCCCACCGGGAAGAAGGGCGCTTTTGGCGGGTACAACGACTGGGGTGACCGGGCGGGCCGCTACCGTTCCCTGGGGGATGGCCAGATCGACTTCAAGACCATTTTCTCCAAACTCACCCAGTACGGATGTGATGTCTGGGCGGTGATGGAATGGGAGTGCTGTATCAAGTCTCCCGAACAGGGCGCCAGGGAAGGCGCCAGGTTTATAGCGGACCACATCATCGAAGCCACCGAGAAAACCTTTGACGACTTTGCCGGTGGGGAAATCGATAAAGCAATGTTGCGTAAAATCCTTGGCCAAAACTCCTGAACCATGAAGAAACCAATTATTTTAATCGCCTTTTTTATGCTTGCCTTTCTTGCCTGTAAGGAGCAACCCAAAGAGGAACCGGTGGGCCTTGCACAGGCCACCCAAACGGCAGCGGATCCCCAGGAAGAATGGATCGTCCTTTTTGACGGGACGACCATGGACGCCTGGAGGGGCTATGGGAGGGAAGACCTCCCGGAGACCTGGAAAATTGAGGATGGGGCCATGGTCTTTTATCCCGCGGACAAACCGGCCGGAGAAAACCACAACCTGGTTACCAAAGAGATGTTTGGGGATTTTGTCCTGTCACTGGAATGGAAGATTTCGGAAGGTGGGAATTCCGGGATTTTCTGGGGGGTGCAGGAAGATCCCTGGCGGACCGAACCCTATCAGTCCGGACCCGAAATCCAGGTGCTTGACGACGAGCGACACCCGGATGCCAAAAACGGCACGACGCACCAGGCAGGCGCCCTGTATGACATGGTGGCTCCCTCAAAATCCGTCGTGCGACCGGCAGGGGAGTGGAACCTTTGCGAAATCACGGTAGATTACAGCAGCAACCAGGGAAGCGTACGCCTCAATGGCACTGAAATAGTCACCTTCCCCCTGGGGAACGAAGCCTGGGATGCCATGGTGGCCAATTCCAAGTTTAAAGGATGGAAAGGGTTCGGAGAATCCCATATCGGCATGATCGGGCTCCAGGACCATGGGGACATCGTGGCCTTCCGAAACATTAAGATAAAACCCCTATAAATCGATGCTCAAAAACGCATACCTACTGGGAGCCCTGCTGCTGCTGGCGGCCTGCGGGCAGGAACCAAAAGAGAAAGCCCCCGAAGCTCCGGCCTCGGAAGCCATCATCCATGAGGAATACCTGGGGGAGGAACCTACCAAACCCGAGGAAACCGAAGTGTATGAGCCGGTCCCGCCGAAGGTGGCTCCCTTTGGGCAAAACGGGGTGCCCAGCGATGCCATTGTCCTCTTCGATGGCAGTGGTTTTGAGGGGTGGGTCATGACGCGGGACAGCTCCGAAGTAGTCTGGCACCTGAACGAAGATGGGAGCATGACCGTAAAAGACAAAACGGGGGATATACAGACCAAACAGAATTTCGGGGACGTCCAGCTGCATATCGAATGGCGGTCCCCGGCCGAGATCCAGGGTGAAGGGCAGAGCCGTGGCAACAGCGGGGTATTCCTCAGCAACCTCTACGAGGTGCAGGTGTTGGACAACAACGACAACAACACCTATGTGAACGGGCAGGTGGCCTCCATCTACAAACAGCACATCCCCCTGGCCATGGCCTCCGTGCCCAGCGGGCAGTGGAACACCTATGACATCATTTACCGGGCCCCGGAGTTCAATGAACAAGGGGAAAAGATCAAATCCGGTACCATGACGGTGCTGCACAACGGGGTGCTGGTACAGGACCATGCAGAGATCAAAGGTACGACCCCCTATATCGGCTGGCCAAAAAACCCTCCCCATGGCAAGGGTCCCATTCGCCTGCAGGACCACGGGGACAACAGCCGCGTGAGTTACCGGAATATCTGGGTGCGGGAGCTGTAAAAAACGGTCCCGGGATCTTTCCGGAAGCAGCGCGTTTCGATACCATCCTGAAGGGAACGCCTGGGGTTTATGAGGATTCCTGCCCCCTGTTACTGCCGCTTAGGAAGGCGCAAGGAGGGCACGTGGCTGCGGGTTATACAACCAGAGCCGCGACCCATACATACTTCCCGTTTTTTGCCACATTTTTTATGTTTTCCGCCTGTTTGATTTGTAACTTTAAGAGGATACAGCACTCCCTGCACGCCAAATCCTGGCGCTTCGGGCAGGGAAGCGGCTGAAGTTCCAGCACACAGATACACGAACCATTAAAACTTTGAAAATGAACCCTTTTACAAGATTGGGAAGCGTATTGGTCCTGCTGCTGATATGCGTTCCCGTTCAGGGGCAATTCCTGAAGAAGCTCAAAAAGAAAGTAGAACAACGCGTAGAACAGACGGTTACGGAAAAAATTGCGGACAAGGCCGCTCAGGAAGCCGGAAAAACCCTGGACAAACTGATGGAAGGAAACATGGGGGGGAACAGTCCGTTTCCCGTGGGGACCGAACAGGTCAGCATGGACGAAATCCCGGATTCCTATGATTTTGAATGGGCCTATGAAATGCGCATCGAAGCGGGGGAAAAAAAGGACCAGACCCTGGACATGACCTATTACCTGAAGGAAGGAGCACCCTACTGGGGCGCCCGTATTGAGCAGGGCATGTCCCTTTTTATGGTCTTTGACGTGGAGAAGATGCTTTCTGTGATCTTCATGGAGAGCGAGGGAAACAATTTTGTGAGTGCCACAAAAATCCCGGAACAGTCCATGGAGGGTGAGGCCTTTGAGTCCTATGAAGGCTATGAGCTGCGGGAGATTCCCGGAAAGGAAATCCTGGGCTATGACTGCAAGGGGTATGAAATGGAAGACGAGACCTATAAGTTTACCGTCTACACCACTTTTGATACGGAAGTCAGTTTGACGGACATGTACAAAAAATCCGAGCAGTTCCCCAAGAATTTCAATATGGAATGGATCAAACACGAGGACAAGACCGGGATGCTGATGGAGATGATCATGGAGGATAAATCCAGGAAGAACGAAACGACCAAAATGACCTGTACGCGCCTGGAGAAGGAGGCGTATTCCATTAAAAAAGCCGATTACAACAGTCTTGCGGGCATGTAATTGAACTATGAACCAACCAACTCTTGTAAAACACTTTGAAATGAAAAACCTATACGTTCAACTTCTTTTAGCGCTGATGACTACCTGTGCTGTTGCACAGGAATCCATTAAGGGGACCATTCCGGACTGGTCCGGCGGCCCGGGGGAGGTGGCTGTCATGGCCATGGGACCCCCTCAGGTGCTTGGGACTTTTGATGATATGGGGAACCTGGAGATCCCGCTTAAACCGGACATGCTCGCTGAAGTGAAAAAGGAGGTGGAGGCCGCCAATGCGGAATCCACCGATGGGTGGAAAGCATCCCTGAACACCCTGGCGGACCGTTTTTCCTGTTCCGGGGGGGCATTGGAAGTAGTCAATGGGGACCAGCCGATTTCCGGGTTTCCATCCATGGGAGCCTTTATGCTGGTCAACATGGAAGAGAAAAAACGTTTCGGATACCTCATGGTGGGCAGCTCAAAGGATTTTGCCGACGGTATGATGCCCTATAAATTCAAGCCCGGGTATTTCCTGGAATGGTATTTTGTAGAAGAAGCGGGAAGCGTAAAGGGTCAATGCTCCATGGAGTCCTATGCCGTCAACCAGGAGGACCTTTATACCAAAACCACCACCTATGACCTGGACCTCAAAAAGGGATGGAATATCGTCAAATATGAAATCCACGAGGTCTATACGGATGGGGAAGGGAATTCCTATCCCATGAACGATTCCTACAGTACCATCGCTTCCATGCCGGAAGGAGTCCGGTTTATCTTCATGGAAGATTAAGGCAGCAATCTGTTTTCGGGAATGGGGAATACCGCGTAAACCCTTTGCAAAAGCAGCCTCCGGGCTGCTTTTGTCCTTTTCAATTTTTACTACCTTTGGCAAAACACCCCCAGAAGGTATGATCCAATCCATGACCGGTTTCGGGAAGCACGTGCTGCAATTGCCCGGAAAGAAAATTACGGTGGAACTGAAGACCCTCAACAGCAAGAACCTGGACATCAATGCGAGGGTCCCGCAGGCATACCGGGAAAAGGAACTCGTCTTTCGAAATTCGATAGCACAGGCCCTCAGCAGGGGCAAGATAGATTTTGGCCTGTATGTGGAGGCCAACGGGGAGGAGGCTTCCTCTAAGATCAATGAAGGGGTCGTCCGGGATTATATGGAGCAGCTGGGACAGATCGCCAGCGGGGACCAGCTGCAATTGCTGGAGATGGCCCTGCGCCTGCCCGACACGCTCCGAACGGAAAAAGAGGAGGTAAACCCGGAGGAATTCAGGCAGATCCAGGAGGCGCTCCATCAGGCCCTGGAAGACGTCAATGCCTTCAGGTCTGAAGAGGGAGCAACCCTTGAGGCAGACTTTACGGGCCGGATCCATGCGATTCAGGGGTATTTGCAAGAGGTGGAAACCCTGGATGGGGAACGCCTCGCGGCGGTCCGCCAGCGACTGGAAAAAGCGGTGGCAGAACTCCGGGAGACCGTGGACCCCAACCGCTTTGAACAGGAACTCATCTATTACCTGGAGAAATACGACATCACGGAAGAAAAAGTACGCCTTTCCAAGCACCTGGAGTATTTTCTGAGCACCATGGGCTCGGTAGATTCTAACGGAAAGAAACTGGGGTTTATCTGCCAGGAGATCGGCAGGGAGATCAACACCATCGGCTCCAAGGCCAATGACGCCCCCATGCAGCGGGTTGTAGTACAAATGAAAGACGAACTTGAAAAGATCAAGGAACAAATCGGCAATGTACTCTGATGAAAGAAGGAAAGCTCATTGTGTTTTCGGCCCCCTCGGGCAGTGGTAAAACCACCATCGTCAGGCACCTGCTCGCCCAGCCGGAACTGAACCTCGCCTTTTCGGTCTCGGCCACTTCCCGCCCGCGCCGGCCCAAAGAAAAAAATGGGGAGCACTACTACTTCATGACCATCTCGGAGTTTAAACAACACATCCGCAACGGCGATTTCCTGGAATGGGAGGAGGTCTACCGGGACAATTTTTACGGCACCCTCAAAAGTGAAGTGGAGCGCCTGTGGGCCGAAGGGAAGAACGTGATCTTCGACATCGATGTGGCTGGGGGCTTGCGGATCAAGAAAAAGTACCCTGGTCAAACCCTGGCGGTATTTGTAAAACCCCCTTCCGTGGATGAGCTCAAGATCCGCCTGAAGAAACGAAGTACCGAAAGCGAGGACAAGATCAACATGCGGATCGCAAAGGCCTCCGTGGAACTGGCCACCGCCCCCCAGTTTGATAAAATCATCAAGAATTACGACCTGGATACGGCCCTGGAGGAAGCCCACCGCCTGGTGGCTCAGTACGTGGGTGCGCCGAATCCGGATAAAGGCAACGCCTCCTAGCTTTTGCCATGAAAAAGACAGGCTTGTTTTTCGGGACCTTCAACCCCATCCATATCGGGCATCTGGTCATCGCCAACCACATGGCTGAATTCTCGGACCTGGACCAGGTTTGGTTTGTGGTAACCCCCAGGAGTCCATTCAAAAAAAAACAGAGCCTGCTCGACAACCACCACCGGTACCAGATGGTCTACGAAGCGGTCCGTGAATACCCCAAACTCCAGCTCACCGATATCGAGTTTACGCTTCCCCAGCCCAATTATACCATCGATACGCTTACCCACCTGCAGGAAAAGTACGGGGACACGCACCAGTTTGCCCTCATCATGGGGGAGGACAACCTGAAGAGTTTCCACAAGTGGAAAAATTACGAAGCGATCCTGGAGTACTACCAGCTCTATGTCTACCCCAGGATCTCAAATAATACCCTGCCTGCTGCCCTGGAGGGACATTCGCACATCCACCGGGTGGACGCCCCTGTCATGGAGATCTCCGCGACCTTTATCCGAAAGCAGCACAAGGCCGGGAAGAATATCAGGCCCCTGCTTCCGGATGCAGTCTGGAAGTACATGGATGAAATGAACTTCTACCGGTAGCCGGCCCTTTTCAACGCCCCTCTTGCATCAGGGGGAAGGTTCAGAAATAGTATCTTTAACCAAACTTCTAAACCCAACCCTATGAAGCCTTTTTTCCTGGCACTTTCCCTTTTGGCATCCCTGTCACTCGCAGGTCAGAAAAAAATCCTCGACCATGCGGACTTTGAGATCTGGAACACCATAGAAAACGAGCGCCTCTCTCCGGATGGTTCCCATGTGATGTACAGCCTGGAGCGGGGGGAAGCCGACCAGTTCCTGAAACTCAAAAAGTCCGATGGCACCCCTGTTTTCGAATATGACCGGGCAGAGAACGGGCAGTTCACCCACGATTCCCGGTATGCCGTCTTTACCATCAAGGCCTGGAAGGACAGTGTGATGGCCATGCAGCGCCGCAAAGTGAAAAAGAAGGACCTTCCCATGGATTCCCTGGGGATCTACAACCTGGGGACGGGGAGCCTGGAAAAAATCAGCAGGGTACGTTCCCTAAAGGTCCCTGAAAAATGGTCCGGGTATATCGCCTACCAGATAGACCCTGAACCAGCTGAGAAAAAGGAGGAACAGGATACCGTGGCGTCTGAAAAACCCGAAAAAGGCAAGAAAGCCGGCAAAAAGAATGGCTATCCCCTGGTGGTCCGGGAACTCGCCACGGGCGTACAGGACACCTTTGATTTCGTCACGGACTACAGGTTTGCCAAAAAAGGAAAACGCCTGGCATTTGTCAGCACAGGGAAAACGAAGGAAGACCCTTCAGGGCTCTATGTGCTCGACCTGGAGAAGGAAGTTCTCCATACCGTACACCAGGCCCCTAAAGCGAAGTACTACGGACCCCGGTTCAGTGAAACCGGGACCCACCTGGCCTTTGTGACTGACGAAGACAGCACCAAAGTACAGGTACGTCCTACCCGACTCTACCACTGGGAAGACGGGATGCCCGGGGCCAAATTGCTCACAGGGCCAGAGCCCACCGGGGAAGGCCTGCGCCCCTCCCGCTACGAGGCCCTCTCGTTTTCCAAAGACGAGACCCGGCTGTTTTTCGGCCTGGCGAAGCCTCCTGTGCTTAAAGATACCACGCTTCTGGACGAGGAGATCGTCAACGTGGAAGTCTGGACCTGGGACGAACCCAGGCTGTACACGGTGCAGGAGATGCAGGTTAAGAACGATACCACGGATGGGTTTGCCGCTGTTTTCGACCTGCCCTCCGGTAAGATGCGGCAATTGGCCACGGAGGCCTTTCCCGACATCGAGGTAGGGGATGAAGGCAATGCCCGCCATGCGCTGCTGAGTACCAGTGCCCCCTACGACCTGGAACGGCAATGGACGGGGATGCGGGCCCGGGACTATGCGCTGGTGGACGTGGAAGGCGGAAGCAGGCGCACGATCCTATCGAAGGTGGCTGGCCCGGTAGACCTGAGTCCGAAAGGGCAGTATGTCTACGGGTACAAGTCCCTGGACAGCACCTGGTTTGCCTATAACGTCAAAACATCCAGCTACAGGGACCTTACCAAAGGGGAGGTTTTTTACAACGAGCTCCACGATACGCCCAGCCCGCCCCGTCCGTATGGGGAAGCAGGCTGGACGGAAAAGGACGGGGACCTGATCCTCTACGACCGCTATGACCTCTGGAAATTCGATCCGGATTCCGGGACTTCCGAGCGCCTTACGCGCGGGCGGGAGACCCGTACCGTATACCGGTACGTGGCCCTGGACGAAGAGCAGAAATACCTGGACTCCAAAACCCCCTGGTTGCTGACCACCTTTAGCGAGACCGACAAGAGCAGCGGGTACGCCTCCTACGACCCCAGGCGGGAAACAGTGCGCCCCTTGTTGAAAGGCCCGTATCGCTACAGCCGGCCGGTTAAGGCCGAGTTGGCAGACCACCTCCTGTTTACCCGGGAATCGTTTCAGGAATTCCCGGACCTGCATGTAAGCGATATGGACTTTGAACAGCCGGTCCGTATCAGCAACGCCAACCCCCAGCAGGAGCAGTACCGCTGGGGCAGTATCGAGCTGGTCAACTGGACTTCCCTGGACGGCAGGTCCCTGAGCGGGATGCTCGTAAAGCCGGAAGGTTTTGACCCTGGGAAGCAATACCCCATGATCGTCAACTTTTACGAAAAGAGTTCGGATGGCCTGCACCGCCACCGTGCCCCTGCCCCGGGCCGGTCCACCATCAACTACGCTTTTTACGCCAGCAGGGGGTACCTTATCTTCAACCCGGATGTGTACTACCGCACCGGCTATCCGGGAGAGAGCGCTTACAATTGTGTGATCCCCGGGGTGACCTCCCTGATTGAACAGGGATTCGTGGACCGTGGCAACATCGGGCTGCAGGGCCACAGCTGGGGCGGGTACCAGATCGCCTACCTGGTCACCAAAACGGACCTGTTCAGGGCGGCCGAGGCTGGAGCCCCGGTGCCGAACATGATCAGTGCCTATGGAGGCATCCGCTGGTGGACGGGCCTCAGCCGGCAATTCCAGTACGAGCATACCCAGAGCCGGATCGGGGGGACGCCCTGGGAATACCCGATGCGGTACCTTGAGAATTCCCCCATCTTCAATATCGACAAGATCAATACACCCCTGCTGATCATGCACAACGATGCAGACGGGCATGTGCCCTGGTACCAGGGGATCGAGTTTTTCGTGAGCCTGCGAAGGCTTGGCAAGCCTGCCTGGTTCCTAAACTACAACGGGGAACCCCACTGGCCTTTGAAGCGCCAGAACCGGAAGGACTTCAACATCCGGATGGCGCAGTTCTTTGACCATTACCTGAAAGGTGCGCCAAAACCGGTTTGGATGGAACGCGGGGTACCAGCCGTGGAAAAAGGTATTAACCAGGGATACGAGTTGCTGGACGTGGAAGGCGAAAAATAGGGATCAGGCCTGCTGTTTTTTCCGCAGCAGGTCCCAGGCCCATTCCAGGGCAGGATCCATGGAGCGGAACACGGCGGTGGGAAAATCGAGGAACCGTTCTTCCAGGCGGGCCGCCCGCTCCGCCACGGGATTGTAAACGACCCAACCATAGCCCGCGATAAAAGGCACCAGTTTCTTGGTTTCGAAATGCATGGTGGGGTCCAGGGAATAGGAGTTTTTCCGATCGGAGATATAGACCACGGATTTGTTTCGGTATTGTTCCCAGGCCAGGGCAAAAAGAGGGAGGGAATTATCCAGGGAAACCTGCTTTCCTTCCCGGATTTCCCCTATGACGATGTCTTCATAAAAACGGAACGTGCCGATCTCCAGCTCGTGCGTCCTCATAAAGGTCTGTTCGAAAAGTTGAGTAGTCATGCCCCCGCAATCTGTATTCTGAAAGTACTTTATAAAATCCTCTCAGGGCCCATGAGGCGGGATTTAATCGATGAAATGCACTATAAATTCTGTAAAGTGTCCGTTCCGAGGAGTTTTTCCTCTTTGTTGGTATACCAGGTCCGGATCTTGGGCAGACGCATCCCCCCCAGGCGGTGTTCTCCTTCCAGCAGGATGTATTCCCCGTCGTTTTTTTCGGGGTTGTGATAGAACTGATAGGCCTGCAGGGCATAGGTCTGGGGGTTGAAGTAAAAATACCAGAGGTCCTGCCCCACTTCGGGGTCATAGCGCACTTCCAGCACCAGGTACTGCTTCCCGTGGAAGGTCTCTTTTTTCACTTCGGGGCTGATGCGCGTCCCTGGATCCCGGAGCTTCATGGGCAGGCCGTAAAGGTAGGTGTAATAATTCCGGTACATCTGTGCCCGCTCACAGGTCAGGCGGTGTTCCTTTGCAACCTCTTCCGGAAATTCCGCCTTCCCGTTAAAACTGAGGGAGCAGGCCCCGGCATTCCATTCGTAGGTCTTATTGGTTTCCCCTTTGCGGACCTGAAGGTGGAACCGGTCTGCCGGCTGGTCCAGGGTGATCTCGCTGTAACGCGGGGCTTCGCCCGGGGTTTCCATCACCACCACAAAGGTCCCCTGATACGTGCCCCAGACCCCGTTCGGGTCATGGTAGGCAATGGCCTTCGCCAACAGGGTCTGCGCGTCCGGGATCGTTTCTACCTGCCCTGACAAATGGAGCGGGCCTGACAATACCAGGAAGAGCAGCGGTACAAAGTAATTGGGTTTCATAGGGTACGCTTTCCAGTAAAGGTACTATAACTCCAAATGCAGTGGGTGCCATACCTTGAAAAAGGCATTTTTCAGGATTTTCTTCCCTGTTCCCTTTCCAGGTACTGCTGCGCTGCTGGCAACCCATTGGGAGAACAGGTGGAAATATCGTACTTTCAACCAAAGATCTGGGTACTGGAACTATGGAAAACCTGCGGATTTTAACGGTACTTCTCCTGCTGCTGGCCACGGCTTGCAACCTTGCTGAAAAGAAACAAAACGAGGCACAGGAGCCGAAGGAAAATAACGTCCCGAAAGTCTTAACGGCTGATATCGAAGCGGGCATCAAAGCGCACATTGCGCGGGAGGTTGAAGCCGGGGATGGCTATTTCTACATGGAAACGGACCAGGGTGCGCTCCGCCTGGAACTGGTACGGGTGCATACGGAGTATTTATCAAACCTGGGCCCCCGGCGCCATTTTGCCTGCGTGGACCTGGCGGATGTGAGCGGGGATGTGTACGATGTGGATTTTTTCCTCTCGGGAGACCCGGGTAACATGGTGGTGGACCAGACCACCCTGCACAAGCTCAACGGCAAGCCTTATTACACCTGGAAGCAACAGGAAGACAAGACCTGGACCAGGGTGCCGGTGGAGACGGCATCCAATGAGTTGTTGGGGGTTGTCGAAGGCCAGGACGCCTTTGAGTTTCGCTATGAGGCCACCCTTCCGGAATTGGACCAGGCAGCTGAGATCTGGATCCCCGTAGCCCGGAGCGATCGTTTCCAGACCGTTCAGCTTCGCTCCCTGGAAGCGCCCGCTGAATACCGGATGCTGGAAGAACAGGAATACGGGAACCAGGTGCTGTATATGGAGTTAACCCCGGAGCATAGCGGGGCAAAGATTGCGCTTACGTATGATGTCCAGAGGCTGGAAAAAATGCCGTACAGGGAGGATGTCCTTCCCGGGGATTATTTAGGTGCCAGCCTGCTGATGCCCGTCGGGGACCGGTTCCAGGTTTTGGCGGATAGCATTATAGGGGCCAGAGGGGCGACAGGCACGCTTATGCAGGCGCGGGCCCTGTACGATTATGTAATCGATAATATGCGCTATGCGAAGTGGAAAAACTACGGCACTGGGGATGCCGTCTATGCCTGCGATGCCCTAACCGGGAATTGCACGGAATTCCATTCCCTGTTTATTTCGCTGGCCCGTTCCGCAGGGATCCCGTCCCGGTTTGCAGTGGGAGCCTCCATTCCGTCCGAACGGGACGAAGGGGGTATTGACGGGTACCATTGCTGGGCGGAATTCTACGCCGAGGGGAAGTGGTGGCCCATCGATATCAGCGAGGCGAATAAGTATACCGCCTTGTCCACCTATTATTTCGGAAGGCACCCGGCAAACCGCATAGAGTTCACCCGGGGAAGGGACCTGGTACTGGAACCCGGTCCGAAAACCGGGCCCATAAATTTCCTGGCCTACCCGGTCATGGAAATGGGCGGCTCTCCCGTGCTCGTGGATACTTTTTTCTCCTTTACCCGTACAGGGGAGGCGAAATCACAGTCCTGAATCGTTTCTCAACCGGCCCGCAGGGATCAGTTGCCTGAGGGATGTTCCCCGGAGCTTGGATGCTCGGACGCTGTGGTATCAGCCTCTTTGGTCGGATGTTCATCCGAACTGGGGTGCTCCTCTTCAACAGCTTCTTCCGCTTGTTGTTCGGTCTTCTCCTCTTTTTTGGTTTCCCTGCAGGAGGTAAGGGTGGTAGCCCCCAGGAATCCACAAAGGAGGGTGGTGAGGGTAAGGAATCTAAAGGTTTTTAAAAGCTTCATAATGACCATTTTTATCGGGTTATACAGATGGCATTGATCTGATTGTCGGCCCCTAAAGGTACTAAATAAAATGTGCCAGCACATGGTGCCGCGTATGAATCGGGCCGGGCTTGGAAGCCTGCCTGCTTCCAGGAGATAGTAAATTAATTCCAGTCCGTAGGCTGAAAAAGAAAAATCTTTCCATTATTTTATCAGGAAAACCGGCAGCATTCACTTTGGATTACGGACTGATAGACATACTGCAACTGATCGGCGCCCTGGGGGTATTCCTGTTTGGGATGAAGCAGATGAGCGACGCCCTTACGAACCTGGCCGGCGACCGGATGCGTTCCATCCTGGCCACCATGACCTCCAACCGCTTCCGGGGGGTGCTGACCGGATTTTTGATCACCTCGGTTATCCAGTCTTCTTCGGCCACCACCCTGATGGTCGTAAGTTTTGCCAATGCGTCCCTGCTTTCCCTGGCCGAGGCGCTGAGTGTGATCATGGGGGCGAATATCGGTACTACCACCACGGCCTGGATGATCACCCTGCTGGGGTTTAAGGTAAGTATGAACACCATCGCCCTCCCCCTGGTAGGTGCAGGGGTGATCTTTACCTTCCTCAAAAAGAAATCCTGGAACCAGTGGGGAAATTTCATCATCGGTTTTGGGTTGCTGTTTGTGGGCCTGGAGTTTTTGAAAGAACACCTGCCGGACATTCAGCAAAACCCGCAGATCCTTGATTTCCTGCAGGAATACACCCGTCAGGGTTTTGCTTCTGTACTCCTGTTCCTGCTGGTTGGGACCATCCTTACCGTCCTGATCCAGTCCTCCTCTGCTACCATGGCCCTCACCCTTCTGATGACCGCCAAGGGCTGGATCCCTTTCGAGGCCGCCGCCGCCATGGTCCTCGGGGAAAATATAGGGACCACCATCACCGCCAACCTGGCAGCTATCGTGGGGAACTTCCGGGCGAAGCAAACCGCCCTGGCACACCTGATTTTCAACCTGCTCGGCGTGGTCTGGATGCTGTTGGTATTTTATCCGTTCCTAAAAGGGGTCTCCCAGGTAACCCAGCGGCTCGGCAACGGGTCTCCGTTTGTGGATGCCGCTGCAGTTCCCGTGGCGATTTCCCTCTTCCATACCTTTTTTAATGTGGCCAATACCCTGATCATGGTCTGGTTCGTAAAACCACTGGCCCGCCTGGTAGGCTGGATCGTCCCGGAGCGTGCATTGCCTGAACGCCCCATGGAAGAGCCCAAGTTCCTGAGCGCAGAAGCCCTTGCCTATCCGGAAACCGCCATCGCTGCCCTGGAACAGGAATCCCGCTACCTCTATGAGCATGCGGTATTCGAAATCGTGTCCCATGCCCTGAGCCTCCACAGGGAGGATATCCTTTCCGAAAAGAAGGCTGGAAAGGTCGTCAAAAAATCCAGGGAGGACCTGAAGGCCGATGTGCGGGAATTGTACCTCACCAGGGTAAAGCGGATCTACAGCGAGATCATCGCCTTTGCCGTCCATGCGCAGAGCGATTTAAACCTCTCTGAAGAGCAACACCACCGTGTCAGTGAAT
>JAWWDW010000002.1:0-21346 GCA_033719735.1 Robiginitalea sp.
CAGAAAGGCCAAAACAGAAATAAGCATTCCAATCAGCGCGAATAATTTTAACTCAGCGCGATTGTGAATTGTAGAACTGCTGAGTCCTGTCAGACTAAAACCCCCTATGGCCAGGGTAGTGAAGAGGAGTTTAATTTCTGTTTCCCCGAAGTCTCCAACAAGGAAAATGACTATTCCGATTACTGCACTAATAACTAATGCAACTATCAAGGTCCGAAGAAAATACTTCTTATAGTTGATGTCGACCATTTGTTCTTTTGATTTAGTTCTAAAAGCTATGGTCGTTGAAGTAAACGGACAATGATGTGCGTCAGGCAAGAAGGCCTCATTGCCCTGTCGCTCGGCAATCTGCGCTGGGAACTTCAGAAGAGAGGTGTTGTGCTTGAAATCATAAAAACGCCAGTGGTATAATTTCTAAAATATAACCATTCATTGATTCATTTGAGCAGGGGTTGTCAGCTTATAGATCCCGCCCGTATGTCGGAACTAAGCCATAGCAATCAGGAGCTATAATACATGCAACCTCCTAATTTCCTGAGATTTCCCGTTGATTTTTTGAGGGTGCCAAAATTATAAAACGAGCAGGTGCAACAGCGGAGAATGATGGCGTATTAAAAAATAGATGACGCAAACAGCCAGCCCATAAATGACATTCCCTTGAAATCAACCAAATGATGTATCGCTACAACATCAAATAACTGCAAACCCAAAGAAGTCGATTTTTTGGGTTTTACAAAGACAGGCCCGTATGATTTATCTGGAGGACAGGTTTATGTCAGATTTAGAAAAATCAAAGAAACCCGCAAAAACATCCAACTGGTCTATGTTGCCCTCGGCAGTGCCCGTTCCATTAGTAATGGCATCTTTCACCCGCCCCTTGCCCAGGATGAAATCGTATACCACATTACTCGGGATATTTACGACAAGGTCGGCATCATCGGGAATGTACTCATAAAAGGCGGCTATGCCATTTCGCACATGAAAGCCATACTTTTCGTTCCTGTCTGTAATGTTAAAACCAATTTTAAAATCGGCATCTATCGCCTTGGAGGCATTAATTTTTACCCGAAGGTTCTCCAGAATTGTCCCGATCCCGAATTGTTGAATAATGACCGGATTTGCAAAGTCGAACGCGCCTGATTTGTCAAGGGTCCCATCGAGTTCTTTTGCTCCCGAAAGGGCGAAGTTCCTGTAATAAATATTCGATTGATCATAGCCCCATTCCTGCATCGCTTTGGCTTTCATTTGTCGCGCGTCAGAATCATCCGGGTTCGAGCGTATCAAGTGTGTGGTAATTTCCATCGCCCATCCATAGTCGCCTGCATCAATTGCCTGGTTGGCAATCTTAAGGACATTGTCGCGTCCGCCCATGGCTGAAACGTAGAGTGCTGCCTTTCGCTTAAAGGAAGGGGTTGCCAGTTCGGTGGCATCGCCCGAATACCAGCCTAAATAACCATTGTAAACATTTCTCACAACGTGTTCCACACTTCCATAGAATTCCTGCAACCACGGATCTTTTTTAAGATGCTCAGGAAGAGAAACTAATCCTACCAATTCTTCACGTGTAGCTCCTTGATTCATATGGTAGATGGATTGGTCGTGCGTGAATTGGATTGCATCTCTATAATTTTGGATACGTTCCACGATAAATTCATTCCCAACCCATGATCGCATGTGGGAATGACTATAACTATCGCTCATCTTTGCATAGTCCAACAGGTTATCAACTCCCTTATACCATTTGACCAGGTCCCGGTATTTAGTTCCCCTTAAAGTGTAGAGGTTTGGATAGGATTCTCCCTGAATAGTTTCAGAACCATGCACGTGCTTTAGATCCGGGAAAAAAACATCAATTTCATCTTCTGCATCCCCATAAGCTTCAAACAGAACCATTTTTACCCCAGAAACTTCTGCTTCCAATTTTCCGGTGACAATATCCGTTGGGCGGTAAAAGGAGATTTTACCCCCGGCGAAGGTAGGTCCTAAGCCTGCATGAACCAGCCCTTTTTCATTCTGGCCCAAATAGGTTGCCCCGCCATAAGCCGTACGTTCCGTTAGAATGGAACCTACCACACTGGCATCATTGGCCAGGTACTCCATGAATTGATGATGCGCGAAGATCTTTACTTCGCCTTTATCCACCTGCTCTTGTGTCACACCCATTCCGGCAGAACCAAAGGAGTGATCCGGATGTCTGTGCGTATAAACCACGGCCTTAACAGGTAGCTGGATGTTCGTTTCTTTTCTAAAATCATTTAGTATTCGCTCAGAAGCCTCGTCACTTTCTCCCGGGTCTACCACAATCAAGCCATCATCCCCCACCACAATTAGAGTAGATGTTAACTGCCATCCGGCCATTAAAAAGGCTTTGTCCTTTACCGGTTCGTAAATAGTTTTTGGCATTTGCTTGCCAAAAGAAGTCATTCTGTCGTTTATGAACTCACTGTCTTCAGTTACGGCATAGTTGTCGAACCGGGCGCGGATGGGAGCGAGGTTTTTCAATATTTCTTCATCTGCATAGGGTTCAACCTCCAATGGAACATTATGATCAATTACTTCCGGATCGAGTAACCCGCTGTCAAAAGACGATTTCTCATTACATCCAAGTATGGTTAGAAGTGCGATAAGGCAAGCTGATTTCTTCATCGTTTATTTTTTTGAAAACTTACAAGACTGTAATGTAGTAAAAAATGGTATGAAACCAATATTCTCGAGTCCCTACTCCTCTCATTTGTATTTAAGGACCCTGCACATTTGAAATAAGAATGCATATCCTCCTGGAATGTTGGCTATCTGGGATTTTACACCTGAACCTGAACGATTTGGTCTTCGGTCAAGAGCACCTCATTCCGCAGCCGTAAGAACACCTGTGCGACGGTGACCACATCTCTTTCACAATACTGGACAATCCGATCCAGATCGTTCTCCTCGTAATAGACATCGCGGACCATGCTCCCGTCAATATCTTCTTTGGGGGAGGGCACTCCCAGCACATGAGCAAGTAATTTCAGGGAGGTGTAGTGCTTGAAATCACCAAACCGCCAAAGCTCCATGGTGTCAATATGGGGCACCTCCCAGGGTTTTTTGCCGAACAGGGAAAGCTTGGAGGGGAGGGAGATCCCGTGAATGATCATCCGACGGGCCAAATAGGGGAAGTCGAATTCCTTGCCGTTGTGGGCACAGAGGAGGTGTTTTGGCAGGTTGAAATAGGTCTCCAGCAGTGTTTTGAATTCCAGAAGCAGTTCCTTCTCACCTCCCGTATAACTGCGAACCCTGAACGTAAGCCCGTGGGACTGTTCAAAAAACCCGGCCGAGACACAGATGATCTTGCCAAACTCGGCCCAAATCCCCGCCCTTTCATAGAATGCTTCCGGGGTATACTCCTCCTTCCGCCTGTAAGCCGTCTTTTCGGCCCACAATTCCTGAGCTTCCCGGGGGAGTTGTTCAAAAGCCTGTTTCTCGGGCACCGTTTCGATGTCCAGGAACAGGATATTCTCAAGGGGGATCTTTTGGATCATTGAAGTGGTTTTCACACCAGAAAATACAAAGTTTCTGCTGAAGATCCCTGGCAGTACGGAGTTGTTTTTGGGGATTCTTGAACTTTTCGCCCCTACGGGAGCGAACCGACCCGTCGGTCGGTTTAAATTCCCGAAAATCGAAACACAACCCGCGTGGTTTCGGATAAACGGCTCAGAAAGACCGGCAGAATCGAAGTTTCAGGAGCGTTCCAGTCTCAAGTGCTTTACAAATCCGACCGGGTGGTCTGTTCCCCGGGGAAGAGGGAATACTGCCCAGACCCGCTTTCGTGGTCCAAAAGCCATTTTTTTCGATGAAGCCCCCCGGCATATCCCCTCAGGGCACCGTCCGAACCGAGGACCCGGTGGCATGGGATCAGGATCCAGATCGGGTTGACGGCATTTGCAGAAGCAACGGCGCGCACCGCACCGGGATTGCCGAGCTGGGCTGCGAGATCCCCATAGGAAATAGTGCTTCCATAAGGGATTTCCATCAAAGCCTTCCAAACCTTTTTCTGGAATGTTGTCCCTTCTGGAAGGACCGGGATGTCAAAATGTTTGAGGTGCCCCTCAAAATAGGCGTTCACCTGTTTGCAGACCTGGTCAAGGGAGGAGGGGATAAGGTTGCGCTCCGGCCTGCTGTCACCAATGGTCAAGTGTGTAATCCCTGCCTCGTTGCCCGTTATCTGGGCGGTACCCAGTGGGGTGTGTATGTAAGCCCGGTCCATGTTATTCAATTAACCCGGTACGTTTTGCCCGTTCTTCCCATTTGCGGCGTGCCAGTTGCTGCAAATCCTCAACATTGTCGCTTTCATCCATGATCTCGAGTCCGAGCAGGGTCTCGATGACGTCTTCCATGGTGACCAGGCCGCTGACCGTCCCGTATTCGTCCACTACCAGGGCAATGTGCTCCCGTTTTCGGATAAAGGTTTCAAACAACTGCGGGATTGGGGTATCCCGCCGGGTAACGAGCAGGTCCCTGCGGATCTCGGAGAGGGGCATGTCCCCGTTTTCATTGATCATTTCTTCCAGTACGTTGTCCTTCAGGACAAATCCCGTTATAAGGTCCTCCCGGTCCCCATATACCGGGATACGGGAAAACCGCAGTCTGGGATTTTCGCGAAAGAAACTTTCTATGGTCTGCTTTTCAGGGGCGATCTTAAGGACCGTCCGGGGGGTCATCACATCTTTCACCTGCACCTCATCAAATTGCAGGAGGTTCTTGATCACTTTGGATTCCGATTCTTCAAAAACCCCTTCCTCATGGGCTATATCGGCCATGGCGGTAAAGTCTTCCCGGCTCAGGACACTCCCCTCTTTGGTTTTCCCCACGAGTCTGGTAAATAACTGCAACAGCCACATGATCCCCGTTATCCTTAAAAGCCATACCATGCCTTCCAACAGGATCGTGGAGACCCGGGCCAGCTCTTTCCAGTAAGTGGCCCCAATGGTTTTCGGGATAATTTCGGAAGCGACCAGGATGAGCGCGGTCATCACGGTGGAGACTATCCCCACCATCAGGTCTTCGGTAAACTGAATTCCAAACAGGGAGCGCTGCTGCTGCCCGTAGAGTTCCGCATAGGCCGCTTTGGCCTGTACGCCGACCAGGATGGCACCTACCGTATGGGCAATGGTGTTTAGGGTGAGGATGGCTATCAGGGGTTTGTCCACGTCCCGTTTCAATTTCTCCAGGCCCTTCGCAAACTTTTTCCCCTCCCGTTTCTTGATGTTGATGAAGGTGGTAGTGACACTCAGCAGGACAGCTTCCAGAACGGAACAGAGGAAGGAAAAGAAAATGGAAAGGAATGCGTAAAAAAGCAATAGCCCCATATCAGCGACTTAGGACATCTAAGATACAATTAAATTTAAAGGCTTGTTCCCGCTGCTTTCGATCCGGCATAGCAGAAACCTCAGGACTTCACCCGCACTACCCTCCAAACCAACATATATACTTTTCAGTATATTTTTAAACCTCCGATGCTACAGGAGCCTGACCGCTTCCCTGGCAAAATACGTGGCGATCAGGTCGGCGCCTGCCCGTTTGATGGACAGGAGTTGTTCCATCATCACGGAATCGTGGTCCAGCCAGCCCTTTTCGGAAGCTGCCTTCAACATGGCGTATTCCCCTGAGACCTGGTAGACGGCTACGGGGACATCAAAGGCATCGCGAAGGTCCCTTACGATGTCCAGATAGCAGAGCCCGGGCTTGACCATCACAATATCGGCGCCTTCGGCTATGTCTGCCTCGGTTTCCTTGAGGGCTTCCCTCCGGTTCCCCGGGTCCATCTGATAGGTCTTTTTGTCAGAGGGAACCTCTGCCACATCCACGGGCGCGGAGTCCAGGGCATCCCTGAAAGGACCGTAAAACGCGCTGGCGTATTTGGCACTGTAGCTCATGATCCCGGTGTTTTCAAAGCCCTCGGCATCCAAAGCTTCGCGTATTCGAAGGATGCGGCCGTCCATCATATCGCTGGGGGCCACCATGTCGGCTCCGGCCTTTGCATGTGATGCACTCATCGCCCCAAGGACTTCAGTGGTAGCATCATTGAGAATAACCCCTTTCTCCACGATCCCGTCATGGCCATAGCTGGAATACGGGTCCAGGGCCACGTCCGTCATCACCCACATTTCGGGACATACTTCCTTTACAGCCTGGATGGCCCGTTGCATGAGGCCTTCAGGGTTCAGTGCTTCCTTACCCTTATTATCTTTCAGGGAATCCGGCACCTTAACGAAAAGGAGCACGGCCCGGAGTCCAAGACTCCAGAGTTCTTTGGTTTCTTTTTTAAGATTGTCCAGGCTCAGGCGAAAATAGCCCGGCATTGAGGGGATCTCCTCCTTTACACCCCTGCCCGCTACCACGAACATAGGCACAAGGAAATCATTGGGGCTCAGAGAAGTCTCCCGTACAAGCCCCCTGAGGGAGGAATTAATCCGTAAACGTCGATTTCTTTGTAGTGGGAACATGTCTTTGATTTCAAGGTTAGGGCAGATATACTTCCGCCTTCATATAGGTAACGGCCTGGCCGGCGATTTTCACGCGATCCCCTGCCAATTCGCATCGGAGGACCCCTCCACGTGGGGAGCGCTGTGCCGCCTTCAGCCTGGTTTTACCCAACTTCTGCGCCCAATAAGGGGTAAGGGTTGTATGGGCAGAACCCGTTACGGGATCTTCGGGCACCCCGCAGTTCGGGGCGAAAAAGCGGGAAACAAAATCATAATCCCTGCCCGGGGATGTCGCTATGACACCGCGTACCGGAATCTCGTTCAGCAAATGATAATTAGGGTTCAGGGCTCGGATCTCCTCCTCCGTGTCATAGACGACCATATAATCGGTAAGCCCTTTCCAACAGCTTTTGGGCGCACCGCCAAGGGCCCTGACCAGCCCTGGGGGCATTTCCACCTCTTCTATGGGGTCGGATGGGAAATCCAGCACGAGCCAGTCCCCGGATTTTGATACTTCGAGCATTCCCCGCTGCCGGCTCTGAAACCGCAGATGGCTCTTATCCCGATCCCGGGTAGTAAAAAGCACATGGGCCGTAGCCAGGGTAGCGTGTCCGCAAAGGGCTACTTCTGTCTCCGGGGTAAACCAGCGAATCGCATAGCCTTCAGCGGCCGGTACCGCAAAAGCTGTTTCCGCCAGGTTGTTCTCCGCAGCTATGGATTGCATGAGTTCATCCGGCAGCCATTCTTCAAGGATACAAACGGCTGCAGGGTTTCCGGCAAATAGTTCGGATGCAAAGGCATCCACCTGATACATTTCCTGGGTTTTCATGGTATTACTGGTCCCACCCAAATTTACGATTTACTTTCTCAGCGGCTGCCACCCATTTTTTCGGGGCCTGGATGCGATAGCCGAGATACACCTGTGCAAAATAGATCCGGTCATCCACCCGTACCTCCCTGGTCCGGGCATGCTCCAAAAAGGAATAGCTGAAATCCACCCCTCCAAAAATCTTTTCCGAGTTATAGCTAAGGCCACCCCGGAAAATAGTTTCCCACATAAAGGAAGTGGTGGTGTCCCCGTCATCATTCAGGAAGTTGATCCCGATCCCGGTCGTATTTCCCGCGGAGAGCATGATGTTGGGATGGATTACCCAGTTGTAGTGGTAGCCCGGACCGAGCCCGAAGTCATAGGAATGTGATCTTGCAACGGACCCCTCTGATTCCAGCTTGTAGCGGGTGTAATAGGCTACGAATCTCGGCACAAAACTGCCCGCACTCTTCCTCTGCCACTCGTTATGGGCGATCAGGGCTCGAAACGAGAAATTCGGGTTGAACACATAGGCTGTGGTGCCGCCCACCTTTCGGGTCTCCAGGCCCGGCAGGTACACCTCCGTACCATCCAGTTCCCCGAAATAGCCACGTTGGTCGTAATAGTCAAAGGTCTGCATCCACCGGCCCAGGAAAAGGCGGAAATTAAAATTGCGCAGACGCGCGTTTTCCTCGTCCCGTTCAGGGTTTATAAAGGCAGGGGCTATTCCAAACCCAAGATCCAGGCCCCTGAACTGCATCCCGAGATTCAGGATGTTCTTGTTGACGGGTCGGTAGCGCACCGAGGCACCATCCTCGCCTCGCAGGATAAAACGGTTGGCGGTATTCCTCATGCCCAGCCGAAATCCCAGCTTCTCCGGAAAGGAGGACTTAAAGGGAACGGAGTCCGGATTCGAAGCGGGTTGTTGCCCCGACGCAAGCAGGATCCAAAATAAAGCGACGAAAAAAGGATAGTTCCTCAGGTCCATTCCCGTGGCTTTTGCAACACTTCCAGAAGGCGTGATTCGGTTGAACCTGGTTCTGGATGGTGGTCATACCGCCATTGCACCACAGGGGGCAGGCTCATCAGGATACTCTCGATGCGGCCGTTGGTCTTTAATCCGAAAAGGGTCCCCTTGTCATGTACCAGATTGAATTCCACATAGCGCCCTCGGCGGACTTCCTGCCATTCCCGGTGACGGGCCTCATAAGGGTCGTTTTTGTGCCTTTGTACGATCGGGATATAGGCCTCCAGAAAGGAATCGCCTACTTCCGTCACAAAGTCGTACCAGGCTTCCACGGAACGCGATCCGTCCGGCCTGAGGTAATCAAAGAACAACCCCCCGATTCCACGGGCCTCCCCACGGTGGTGATTCCAGAAGTATTCGTCGCATTTCTGTTTGTACTCCGGGTAGAATGCCGGATCATGAGCATCACAGGCCTCTTTGCAAACTCTGTGGAAATGCTTCGCATCCTCCTCAAACAAATAATATGGGGTCAGGTCCTGCCCGCCGCCGAACCATTGATCCACCACCTTCCCCTGCTGGTCATACATCTCAAAATACCGCCAGTTGGCATGTACCGTGGGAACCATGGGGCTTTTCGGGTGAATCACCAGGCTTAAGCCACAGGCGAAGAAATCCACTTCTCCCACCCCAAAATAGGCTTGCATGCTTTTTGGGAGCGGTCCGTGTACGGCAGAAATATTGACCCCGCCTTTCTCAAACACATCCCCGTTTTCAATGACCCGGGTACGCCCGCCGCCCCCTTCAGGACGTTCCCAGAGATCCTCCTGAAAGCGCGCCTTTCCATCCTGCGCCTCCAGGGCACTGGTTATTTGGTCCTGCAGTTTCTGTATATAGGTATAAAATCTATCCTTCATGGTATTCTTTTACTGCCTGAATAAACGCCCCGGCGTGCTCAACGGGCACCGTGGGCAGGATGCCGTGCCCCAGATTTACAATATAGCGGTCTTTGCCGAACGCACGGATCATTTCATGCACCATGCGGCGGATGGTCTCCGGGGGGGACAACAGCCGGGCCGGGTCAAAATTGCCCTGCAGGGTGATCTTGCCCCCGCTGAGGTTCCGGGCTACTGCAGGGGCACAGGTCCAGTCCACCCCCAGGGCCGCCGCCCCGCTCTGCGTCATTTTCTCCAGTGCAAACCAGCAGCCCTTACCGAAAACGATGACGGGGGCCACGGGTTTCAGCGCATCGACGATCTGCTGAAGGTACTGCCAGGAAAACTCCTGGTAATCTGCCGGGGAGAGCATCCCCCCCCAGGAATCAAAAAGTTGGACGGCGTGCACCCCGGCAGCTACTTTGGCCTTCAGGTAGGCAATGGTGGTATCCGTTATTTTTTGAAGGAGTGCATGGGCTGCTGCAGGATCGGTAAAACAGAAGGACTTGGCCAAATCGAAATTCTTGCTCCCCTGCCCCTGCACACAGTAGCAAAAGATGGTCCACGGTGATCCCGCAAAGCCGATCAGGGGAACCTCCCCGCCCAGCTTTTCATTGGTCATCCGGATGGCCTCCATCACATACCCCAGGGTTTGATGTACATCCGGCACAACAACCCGATCTACATCGGCAGCCGACCGGACAGGTGCTGGCAGCCAGGGACCCACTCCAGGTTTCATTTCGACCGGAATATCCATGGCCTGGGGGACTACCAGGATATCGCTGAAGAGGATCGCAGCATCCATGCCGTAGCGTCGGATGGGTTGTACGGTGATTTCGGAAGCCAGTTCCGGGGTTTGACATCGGGTAAAGAAGTCGTATTTCTCACGTATTGCCATGAATTCAGGGAGGTAACGACCGGCCTGCCGCATCATCCACACGGGGGGCCTTGAAACGGTAGCGCCTTGCAGGGCTTTGAGGAATAAGTCGTTTTTTACAGGGGGTGCCATATTTATGTGGTTTTTGACTGGGTTGGTATTTGGATTACAAGGGCCATCAGGGCTTCGAGATCCGGGGATCGGGCTAATTTATACTTTTCGGTATGTTTCTTGGCTTCAGCGGCCGTGGTAGGCCCGATACAATATGCGGTGGCCCCGCCCATGGCGTTTGAGCCGGTGAAGCTCTCTACCCCGCTGGGACTGTAAAACAAAATTCCGTCGAAGGTTTGGTCAAAGGTTTGGTCAACTGTATTCGTGCGATACGCAATGACCTCCTGCCAGTCCAGCCCCAGTTTGTCGAGTGTTTCAGGGAGGACATCAAGCCTTCGGTTCCCGCAATAGTAAACAAAAGACTTATCGGTATATTTCTTGGCGATCCGGGAAGCAAGTTCCGTTGCGGAGGAGGCGGATTCTAAAACCACCCCGGCGTGATCCCTGATAAGTGCAGCCGTACCGGCTCCCACGCAGAGGCAGGAGACCGCGGACAAACCTGTATCCGGACTGCCGGCAAGGCAGGCCCTGACCGCCTGCTTGCTTGTGAAGATGGCCAGGCGATCCCCGGGGGAAAACTCCACCGGCAACAATTCTATGGAAATGGCATTGTACTGGGTGAGTTTCCAGCCGGCAGCCAAAATTCGGGCCTGGAGGGGTTCCGGGAGTATTTTGGTGGAAAGCAACCGCTTCATCAGGATTGTGTTTTTCGGATTTCCTCCATGATTTCCGCTCCGCCGGAACCGAGGACCTCCTTTGCACAGTAGGTGCCAAACCCAATTGCCTGCTCCCGGGCCACTTCCCGGTCTATGAGTACCTGCCTGCTCCCGTCCAGGGAAAACACCCCGGCACGCAGTCGGATCCCAGACGCCTCTGTTGTGGCAAGGGCCCCGATAGGAGCGGTACATCCCCCTTCGAGTTCCCTGAGGAATTCCCGTTCTATGGCGGTGCACATCTCGCTTTCCGCATGGTTTAAGGCCGAAATTCGCAGGCGCGTTTCCGTATCAGACTCCCGGCACACCACGAGCATGGCTCCCTGGGCCGGGGCCGGGAGCATCCATTGCAGGGTCGTATGTGCCTCAGGCAACAACCCGATTCGTTCCAGGCCTGCCGAGGCGAAGATAGCTGCGTTCCAGGGGTTCTCCCGCAGTTTTTGCATCCGCGTATTCACATTTCCCCTGAGGTCCACGATCTCATGGAGTGGGTACCGGCTCAACCATTGGGCCTTTCTCCTGAGGCTCCCTGTCGCAACAATCCCCTCTTCATTCAAGAAATCCAGCCCTTTGTGGACCAGGATGTCCATAGGGTTTGCGCGTTTTAAAACTGCGGCCTGAACAATTCCCTTTGGCAAGGCTGTAGGCACATCTTTCATGGAGTGCACTGCCAGGTCAATAGTTCCTTTCAACAAGGCGACATCCAGGGTTTTGGTGAAGATTCCGGTGATGCCAAGTTCGTAAAGGGGCTTGTCCAGCACCAGGTCCCCCGTGGATTTAACCGGGACCAGTTCGGTCTCATCTCCCTTATTGGACAAATGGTTTTGAACGGTCTGGGCCTGCCACAGCGCCAATTCGCTATCCCTGGTTCCTATCCGGAGCCGTTTGTTCATGGAGTCTTGGGTTCTAACTGGAATACCTTGCGGATTAGTTCCAGGCTTTCATCCGTGTCAATCTCAGAATCTTTAAGGTGATTTGCAAATTGCCGGGTGATTTTATGGATGATCCGGTCGGATACCACCTCCGCCTGATCCTTGTCAAAGCCATTGATTTTCCGGGACTGAAAATCCAGCTCCTCTTCCTTCATGGTTTCCAGTTTCTGCTTCAGGGCCCTGATAACCGGGGCAAACCGCCGGCTCTCCAGCCACTGGTTAAAATCTGAATGGACCTCCTGCAGGATGGCTTCTGCCTGTGGTATGTATTCCCTGCGGGCTTCAAGGGTGCTGTCGGTGATCCTGGAAAGCTGGTCCAGATGTACAAGGGTTACCCCAGGTATGTCTGCGACTTCGGGTGCCACGTTCATCGGAATGGATAAATCCAGGACCCAACGCTGTGAGCCCGGGCGGATCATCTCCGGGGTTATGGTCGGTTGTGGGGCACCCGTCGCGACAATGAGTATCTCAGACTGCTCTATGGTCTGTTGTAGAGCTTCATACGGACGGACCTTCAATTGAAACTTCCCGCCAACGGCTTCGGCTTTGTCCAGGGTGCGGTTGATAAGGGTAATCCGGGGGTTTTGGGTATGCTTTACCAGGTTTTCACAGGTGTTCCGTCCGATCTTTCCGGTACCGTAGAGCAAGATGCTTCTTTTTTCAATGTTCGGTACCCGTGCCAGGAGGTATTGTACGGCAGCAAAGGCCACGGAGGTTGCCCCTGAGGAAATCCCGGTTTCGTTCTTGATCCGTTTGCTCGCCTGGATCACCGAATTCACAAGCCGCTCCAGGAAGGCATTGGCCAGGCCTTTCCCCCTGGACTGTATAAAGGCCGCTTTCAACTGGCTTATTATTTCAAAGTCGCCCAAAATCTGGCTGTCAAGCCCCGCCCCAACCCGGAACAGGTGGGCAATGGCGTCCTGGTTCTGATAGACATAGCCCACGGCTTCGAATTCATTTTCGCTTCCCTGGCTGTGGTGACATAACAAGCGGATCAAATGCTGGGGGGCAGAAGCGAACCCGTGGAGTTCGGTCCGGTTGCAGGTACTGGTTACCAACAACCCGTCGATACCTTCTTCCCGTGCCTGGTCCAGCAGGGCATCAACAGCTCCCTTTTCCAGGGCAAACTTCCCCCTTAGGGGGGCATCCGCCTTCTGATAGCTGAGGCCGACCGTAATAAAACGATGGTGTTGTGAAATGTGGTATTTCTTCATAAGCCCGAAGCAGCAGGGCAAAAATATAAGGAATGTTTTAGCAAAAATAACGCTATAAGGTCTTAAAATACCGCTATGGGAGAAAACAGTGGGCTCCGACGCACATCCGGGTCTAAAATCCCTACTTTTGTAGTATTAAGTGGAAATCCAAGTTGAACAATTTAGAATTATTCTAAATAAAATGCCGAAATCCCCTATGGACACCCCCGGAAAAAGTGTCGCTGAAGGTTCCTTCCAGGAACTCCCCATCGAATCGGATTTCAACCTCCTGAAGGCTTCTTCGGAATCCCAGCATCCTGTACGAATAGAGCGCCCTGCCCACCGACGCTTTCTGCAGTTTCACTTCTGCCTCAAAGGGCAGGTACAGTTCGTCTATCACGGGGGGCATTATGTGATCGACCTTCCCAGGGATATGTCCTTATTGCTCTACAATCCGGAAACAGAACTCCCCCTTCAGGTAGTCCTAAGTCCGGATACCCGCATGCTGTCTGTGATGATGAGCATACAGAAGTTTCATTCCCTTTTTACTTCAGAGGCTTCGTTCATCCCTTTCTTAAGCCCTGAAAACAGGGATAAAAAATACTACCAGCAAAACCCGCTGACCCCAACCCTGTCGGTCATCCTGAGCCAGCTTTGGAACGAACAGATCTATCCCACCGTACGAACCCTTTACTGCAAGGGCAAAATCTATGAATTGCTTTCCCTCTACTTTAACAGGAACCCCGAGGCCCAGGCGGAACAGTGTCCCTTTCTGATGGATGAGGAGAACGTACAGCGGATCCGGCAGGCCAAAGAAATTGTCATCGAGCGCATGGCAGAACCCCCGACCCTTTCTGAACTGGCTGCCGAAATCGGTCTCAGCCTCAAAAAACTCAAAGAAGGGTTCAAGCAGATCTATGGGGATTCGGTTTTCAGCTTTCTCTTTGACTACAAGATGGAAATGGCCCGAAAACTTCTGGAAACGGGCAAATACAATGTAAACGAGGTAGGTTTGAAAGTCGGGTACAGCACGGCCAGCCATTTTATTGCAGCCTTTAAGAAAAAATACGACACCACCCCCAAGCAATACCTCCTCTCCCTCGCCCAGCAACGGACGTAATTGGGTAATTCTTTTTATTTTGAACGATATTTCCAAAAGACCCCCTTTGTGAAAATACTTTCCAACCTCCTGACGGGACTCCTGATCCCCCTGTTACTCACCGCACCATGTGCCGCGCAGGATACAGGGAACGAATCTGTGCACCCCGACAAAGACCTGCGCATGCTCGTCTTTACAAAAACCAACGGGTACCGCCATCAATCCATAGCGAAGGGGGTAGCCACCCTTAGGGAACTCGCTCAAATGGAAGGCATTCTCCTGGACCATACCGAGGATTCCCTCCAATTCAACCCCGAAACCCTTTCGAAGTACACCCTGGTCGTGTTTTTTTTTACCACAGGGGGTGTGTTGTGCCCGGAACAGGAACAGGCTTTCCGCGATTTTATGGAAGGGGGCGGTAATTTTATGGGTATTCACGCGGCCACCGACACCGAATACGACTGGCCCTGGTACGGAAGGTTGGTGGGGGCATATTTTGAGAGCCATCCCGAACAGCAGCAGGCGTCCCTTCGCGTGGTAAACCGGGACCATCCTTCCACCTCCCCCCTGCCGGAACTCTGGTCTCATTTTGACGAGTGGTATAATTTTAGGGACCTCCAGCCGGGGTTGAATGTGCTTATCAACCTGGATGAATCCAGCTACAAAGGAGGCACAAACGGGGAATCCCATCCCATCGCCTGGTACCATACCAAAGCCGGAGGCAGGGCTTTTTACACCGGATTGGGACATACGGATGCGGCCTTTGACGATCCCACCTTCCGCAAACACCTCTCAGGGGGCATGCGCTACTGCCTGGGTATTGACTAAGGATTTTCTAGAGGCTCTTTAAGGAGGTGTAGATAAGCATAAGCCCGGAGAGGACCATAAACAGCAGCAGCAACAGTCTGAAGCCACCGGAAGTGATTTTACCGAGCAGCTTTTTCCCCAGCACATTCCCGATTATGGCACCCAGTCCCAGGGCAATGCCATACCCCCAGTATTCCCCCACCAACAATCCGAAAAAGGCATACCCTCCCAGTTGTGCCAACCCCATGAAAAAAGAGTTGGCCGTCTTAGTGGCTATCAGCGATTCCTTCTGTAGCCCGGCATTCAGGTAAAAAGGGTTCAGAACCGGGCCCATAGCTCCAACCAGCGTGCCCAGGAATGAAATAGCAAATCCCAAAGGCGCAAACCAGGCAACGGGCATTTTAAAAGATCGCTCCCGCTTTCCAAACCGGAACTGAAAAAGGGTACTGACCAGAAAACACCCTATCAGCAGCTGCAGGACCGGAAGCCTGAGGTTACCGAACAGCCAGGCACCCAGCCAGGCACCTGCAATGGCCGGCAGGGCATAATAGGCACAAAGTTTCCAATGTATGTGTTTCCAGAAGAGGATCAACCGGGAAGGCCTCCCGATAAAAGTACCCAAATTGACCACTGGGGCCGTATACTGGGCTCCCAGAAATGAATTCACAAGGGGCACCATCAACATGGCACCTCCCCCTCCCGCTACCGTGGAAAACACAAAGGCCACCAGTCCCAGCAAAACCAGCCAAAGAAGCATCCAGGGGTCTGTTTGCGAAAAGGCAGCTTCAAAAAACGTCATTCCTTTTGGGACTTGCATTGCTCCGGCTCCCCGGGGGGCAGGGGGCGCACAACGATGATACCCGTATTCCCCTTAATTTTTTTGAGATACTCCGACAGAGGTTCTTCGCTGATCATGACACCGCCCTCTGTAGAGGCGTGCAGCAAATGGATCCGCCCGCCCCTCCCTGTAAGGGCGATCCCGGTGTGGGTAACATCCAGCCCTTTTATTTTTGTGGCAAGGGCGATGATATCCCCGTCCTGCAATGACCCTTCCTGCCCTGCCACAGCTTCCGAGGGCAAAACACAAAGGGCTTTGGAAGACAGGGATGCTTCAATGCTCCGGATCTCCTCCAGATGAGCTGCCTGCCCCAGTGCCGGATACAGTTCGGGGTGGGTCCCCATAAAATTGATTTCCTTCACTACAGAAACCCCTCCTAGCTCCGGGGTTATGTCCTTTACGAGTCCCTTGTTCTCATTATCCCGGATCCAGTCCGTAAAGTAATGCAACCGGGATGGGTACCCCTTGAGTTCGCCCCCCCTATACCGGATTTCTTCCAGGGTTTGAAGGTACGACTCCCAGTCGTGCCTTCCCTGGTATGTCAGCCTGCCGATGGCCAGCACATTTTCCACAAAGGTGGTGCAATCCAACCCCCGGAAATTCACAACGAGCTTCTCCTGCCCTTTCGATTCCAGGGTACTGGCCACATAAGGGGTGCCCAGGAATTGCAGTCCCACGGCAACAACGGTTTGCCCCATAGTTGCGCCGGGTTGGACCTCGAGTTCTTGCATCAGCTCCCCGAAGATCACACGGTCTTTCGGACTACAGGAAAGTGCCGGCGTCTGGGACCTCCCAAAAACAGCAAATCCCAGGGACACCAGTAGCAAAAAGTACTTTTTCAAAACCACTCTTTATTTATTCATCGCCGCCTCAGGCTTTCGTGTGTCCGGGATTCATGAGCACCCTTGTATGGGCTATACTTTCAGGATAGTTTTTCTGGAGGAAGGAGATGAGTTTTTCCCGCACATGTACCCGTAACTCCCATGCACTTCCCGAATCGTCTGCGCTGACTGTAGCCCGGACCTCTACATAGGTTGCTTTTGAATCGGTCACCTGTATATTGGCCACCTGCCCGTTCCACTGTTTGGCATCCCTGACAATGCGCTGCAACTCCTCCCTCAGGGCATCAAAAGGAACGGTGTAGTCGGTATAGAGGAAAACCGTGCCCAAAAGCTCGGTTGTGGTGCGGGTCCAGTTCTGAAAGGGCTTTTCGATGAAATACGTTGTGGGCAGCACCAGGCACCTCTTGTCCCAGATCCGAACGATCACGTAGGTAAGGCTGATCTCCTCAATCCGCCCCCATTCCCCCTCCACGATGACCACATCATCCAGCCGGATGGGCTGGGTAAGCGCGATTTGTATTCCGGCGATGACCGTTGCGATCAACTTCTGGGCAGAAAACCCAATTATGATTCCGGCAACCCCTGCAGAGGCAAAGAGGCTGACCCCGATTTCACGAATGCTCTCAAAACTCATCAGGGCCGCCCCAATGGCCAGGACGACCACCAGAAAAATCACAATGCGTTCCAGGATGGTAAACTGGGTGAATACTTTCCGGGCCTTCAGGTTGTCATCCCCCCCCAAATCGTACCGGGACAGCAGTAGTTTTTTGACCATGCCAAGGACGCGAATAATGAGCCATGTAAAGGCAAATATGAAAAGTAGCGTACTGGCTTTGCGAAATACATCTGAGAATTCCTCCATCCCAAGGAGTTTCCGCAAAGACTGCACCCGGATCAGGAGGGAAAAAAGGATGAGCAACAAGGGCCGGGCGACCTTGCGGACCGTATTGGCAGGAAGCAGGTATTTGGGGTTCTTTCCCAATTTCCGCAAAACGGCTGCGATGGCGATGTATATCCCGATCATGATCAGGAAGGTCACGCTCAGGTAGAAAATAGAGCGCTGGGTAGGGTCAGACAGGTATTTCTCGATCATGCCCTGAAATTACATAATTCTGTGATAGCTCTGGAGGCGTGGAAATCGAAATCAGTTTTCTTTATCCGCCTATAGTCGAAACCGGGGGCGACCCCCGGCATGATATCATTTGAAAGCTTATTTTTGCAGGAGCTATAAGCGACCTAACCCCAATGACTCCATTTTCATGAAAGGTGTACTACTGGTAAACCTCGGCTCCCCGGACAGCCCGACCCCAAAAGATGTCAAGCCCTATCTGGACGAATTCCTGATGGATGAAAGGGTGATCGACGCCCCCAAATGGCTGAGGAATATCCTGGTCAGGGGGATCATCCTGCAAACCCGCCCGAAGCGCTCGGCAAAAGCATACCAGAAAATCTGGTGGGAGGAGGGCTCCCCGCTGATTATCATCTCGGAGCGATTTTTGAACAAGATACGGGAGAAGGTACAATTGCCGGTTGCCCTTGGGATGCGGTATGGATCGGGCTCCATTGAAGAGGGCATGAAGGAATTGAAAGACCAGGGAGTGGATGAGGTTTTGCTCGTTCCCCTCTACCCTCACTATGCGATGAGCTCTTACGAGACCGTGGTTGTCAAGGCCCTGGAGGTACAGGCAGAAAAGTTTCCCGAAATGCAGGTCACGACCATGCCGGCATTCTATAAAAACCCGGATTACATCAGGGTCCTTTCAGAATCGATCCGCGAGCATCTGGACGGATTCGACTTTGACCATGTCCTGTTTTCCTATCACGGCATCCCCGAACGGCATATCCGGAAGTCGGATCCCACGCATTTCCATTGCAAGATAGACGGGAAGTGCTGTAAGGTCAATTCCGTTGCCCATCACACCTGCTACAGGCACCAGTGTTACGATACCACGGACCTGGTCCGCGAAGCCCTGGGGCTGAACGAAGACAACTCCAGCACCTCCTTCCAGAGCCGTCTGGCCGGAGATCCCTGGCTGAAGCCCTATACAGACTATGAATTTGAACGACTGGCCAAGGAGGGAAAGACCCGCCTGGCGGTGATCACACCTGCCTTTGTAAGCGATTGCCTGGAGACCCTGGAGGAAATCGCCATGGAAGGGAAAGAGGAATTCATGGAAGCTGGAGGAAAGGAGTACATCCACATCCCCTGTCTGAACGATCGGGATGACTGGGTAGCCCTGATGGCCCAATGGATAGAAGATTGGGAAAAGGAAGGCGCCCTTCCGGTTTAATTTTTTCGGATTGGGTGTTCCCTGTTTTGCGATTGCATGGAATCGGGGGAACTTGTCCGTAGGGGGTGGGGGAGCTCTCCCGGCTCTCGAAGGAATCCCCTTTAGCACGCTTTTCCCGGGCTCAGGACATCTCCCCATAAATCTGTATTTTTAAACCAGCTCACCAACTCATTTTCCCATGAAACATTCTTTCAGCCTTCTTGTCCTTCTGGCGCCTATCCTTTTCAGCCATGCCCAGGATCGGATTGTAGGAATGCCGCATGCGACCCGTTCCGTGGTGATGGCCCAAAACGGCATGGTGGCCACCAGCCACCCCCTGGCAACACAAATCGGTCTCGACATCCTTAAAAAAGGAGGCACGGCCATTGATGCCGCCATAGCGGCCAATGCAGCCCTGGGTCTTATGGAACCTACCGGATGCGGGGTTGGCGGCGATCTTTTCGCAATCGTCTGGGATGCAAAAACAAAAAAGCTGTACGGCCTGAATGCGAGTGGCCGCTCTCCCAAAGCACTTACCCTGGCGGAATTCAAAAAACAAGGCCTTGATAAAATTCCCTCTTTAGGGCCCCTTCCCGTTAGTGTTCCGGGGGCTGTGGATGGATGGTTCGAACTTCATGGCAAGTTTGGCACCCTCCCGATGGAGGAATTGTTGGCCCCGGCCATTGACTACGCGGAAAACGGCTTTCCCCTGACCCAATTGATCGCCTGGTATATGGAGCGTTCAGTGCCCCGGTATGAAAGCCTGGGATTCCCAAACATTCGGGAAACATACCTCGAACAGAATGGGGGAAAACTGCCCGGGGAGGGAGATATCTATAAAAATCCTTTTCTGGCCAATACCTACCGGAAAATTGCAACAGGGGGCAGGGATGCGTTTTACAAAGGCGACCTCGGCAGGACGATCGCGGAATTTATTAAATCTCAGGGCGGATACCTTTCCTTCTCGGATTTCGAGGAACATCAATCTGAATGGGTCGAACCTGTTTCTGTAAACTACCGCGGATATGACATATGGGAATTGCCCCCGAACGGACAGGGTATTGCAGCCCTTCAGATGCTTCAAATTTTGGAAGCGTATGACTTTTCAAAGATCGCTTTCGGAAGTGCCGAGCACCTGCACCTTTTTACTGAAGCGAAAAAACTGGCCTTTGAAGACCGCGCCAAATACTATGCAGATCCCGATTTTGTCGCGATTCCTGTTGAAACACTGTTGTCTGAGGAATACGCTGCAAAAAGGCGCTCCCTGATAGGGGAAAAGGCAGGCGCTTATGAAGCCGGGGAGATCAGCGCCGGAGAAACCATCTATATGACCGCTGCCGACCGGTACGGAAACATGATCTCCCTTATCCAGAGCAATTACAGGGGAATGGGTTCCGGGATGGTCCCTCCCGGACTTGGGTTTATGTTGCAGGACCGGGGGGAGTTGTTCAGCCTGAAAGAAGGCCAGGCCAACACCTATGCGCCGGGCAAAAGGCCCTTCCACACGATCATCCCTGCCTTTATAACCAGGGACGGTGCCCCCTGGGTCAGTTTTGGCGTCATGGGAGGAGACTTCCAACCCCAGGGCCATACCCAGATCGTCATGAACCTCATCGATTTTGGCATGAACCTACAGGAGGCCGGAGATGCCCCCAGATGGGACCATACAGGCGGGTCCTCACCAACAGGCGAAAACAGGGGAAGTGGAGCCGTTCGGATCGAATCGGGCATTCCGTATCAAACAGTTCGCGGCCTGATGGACCGGGGCCACCAGGTACGGTATGCGCGCGGCGTCTATGGCGGGTATCAGGCGATTCTCTGGGATGCGACAACCCAGTCCTACCATGGGGCTTCGGAGAGCCGGAAAGACGGGCAGGCTGCGGGGTATTAATCACTCTCTGTTGCAGGTCAAATGACGGGTTTTTCTCGAAGGAGCTTCTGGTTTCCCTGATTGGAGTTTGCAGCGCTTATGGATAACTTGAAGTCAGGGGCGGGAGGGCCCATAACCCCCAATATAGCACCTGGCCCTTAACCTCTAATGCTTATGTCACTGCCTCCGGGCTTAAATTCGGAAGAACTTCCAGCAACTTTTTTAAATCCCCCCGTTCCTGTTTTCGAAATCCCACAGAAGCCTATAGCTTTGCAGGGCTAGTTCCCAACCTATGTCCAGATTCTCCTCAGAACAGCTAGGCACCCGGCCTATAGGCCAGTTGCTGATACAACAGGCAGTACCAGCCTCTATTGGCATTCTGGTGATGAGCCTGAATATCCTGGTGGATACCATTTTTGTCGGGAACTGGATCGGGTCCATTGCGATTGCCGCCATCAACGTGGTTCTTCCTGTATCCTTTTTTATCGCTGCCCTTGGGATGGCTATTGGCATCGGGGGGAGCAGTATTGTATCCAGGGCATTGGGGGCGGATAATAAGGAAAAGGCCCTGAGGACCTTTGGGAACCAGATCACCCTGACCCTTCTGGTTACCTGTTCTATGGTAG
>JAWWDW010000003.1:0-20605 GCA_033719735.1 Robiginitalea sp.
AGACCTGATGATCTGCGATGGTGAAAAGCCCATGTGTATCGCCGGGATCTTCGGTGGGATCAATACAGGGGTCACCGAAGATACGAGGTCCATCTTCCTGGAAAGCGCCTATTTTGATCCGGTCTCCATCCGGAAAACAGCCAAGCGCCACGGCTTAAATACAGATGCTTCTTTCCGGTTTGAAAGGGGGATCGACATTCAAAACGTCGAATACGCCCTGGTCCGTGCCGCCATCCTGATCCGTGAGCTAGCAGGGGGGGACATCAGCTCGGACATCGTGGATCTCTACCCCAATAAGAAAGAGAACCACAGCGTCTTTTTGACCTTTGAAAAAATCAACAGCCTTATCGGGCATGAGATCCCCAGGGACAGCATCAAATCCATCCTGGCCTCCCTGGACATTCAGGTAAAGAGCGTTACGGAGTCCGGCCTCGGCCTTATCATCCCGTTCTATCGGGTAGATGTACAGCGGGAGGTGGATGTTATCGAGGAAATCCTGAGGGTCTACGGGTATAACAATGTCCCGGACAAGGAAAAGCTCACCGCTTCTATCGTGACTCCTGCGTCCCTTGAGCCACATGTCCTCGAAGCGTCTATTGGCCAGCAACTGTCCCACAACGGATTTTATGAAATTCTAACCAACAGCCTCACCAACCCGGAATACCTGAAATACCTTAAGAAACCATCCGGGGAAGGCGTTAGCCTGCTCAATCCACTAAGCAGTGAGCTCTCAGGCATGCGGGCCGACATGCTTTTCGGAGGACTGGAAGCGGTGGCCCATAACCTGAACCGGAGGCAAACGGACCTGAAACTCTACGAGTTCGGAAAGATCTATCGAAACGAAGGAACTTCCCGAATTGAAGCAGACCGGCTTTCCCTGCTGGTCAGTGGGCGGAGCCACAGCGAACATTGGACCGGGGAGGCCAAACCGCTTGGGTTTTTCTATCTGAAAGGGATGGTGTGCCAGCTGCTGGAAAGGGTGGGATTCAACTCCTGGGAAGAAGCCCCCCTGGAGGATCCCCGTTTTTCAGAGGCACTCCAATGCAACGAAGCGGGTACGCCAATCGCTACTTTCGGTCTGGTCCATCCCGAAATCCTGAAGGGGTTCGACATCAAGCAGCCCGTTCTCTATGCTGACCTGAACTGGCCCGTACTTTTGAAAAAAGCCTCAGGGCATAAATTCACGTATCGCGAAATACCGAAATTCCCGGAAGTTAAAAGGGATTTTGCCCTGATGGTTGACCAGCACGTAAGCTACCGGCAGATTCACGACCTCGCCTTCAAAACGGAAACAAAACTCCTCCGCGAAGTGCAGCTGTTCGATGTGTATACGGGAGACAAATTACCCCCCGGGAAAAAATCCTATGCAGTGAGTTTCTGCCTGCTGAACCCGGATAAAACCCTTACCGACAAGCAGATCGATGCAGCCATGAAAAGGCTGCAATCCCGATTCGAAAAAGATCTGGGAGCAGAACTGCGCTGACCTTTTCAAGGACCCGGGGTGGGGAGTCCCACGGGATCTATTTCGTGGTAGACCAGGTTGTCCGCTTCGGAATCAGCACGAATAATCCTGGCCTGGTTTCCAAGACAATCCGTAAGAACGATATCCGTACCATCCAGGGTCGCCAGCAGGGGCTCCCCCAGAACGGTAGTGAAGCTTGCTGACCCCTTCCCCTGGCACAGGGCTTTTAGAATCCGGGAGGCCGTCAACTCCCCGGCGACTATGTGATAGGCGACCAGGGCGCGGAGTTGCTTCCTGTTCTCGGGTTCCATCAGATTTTCGGATTCCTGGGTTCGCAATTTTCCAAAGGCATTGTCCGTAGGGGCAAATACTGTAAAAGTCCCCTTATTTTCTAGCAACTCGTCAAGTTCTGTAAGGGAAACCGCCTCCCTGAAGATACGCAGGTCCTCCAGGTCCTTTTTTTGAGAAGATTGTGCATTCAGTACAGCGGACAGGAGGGCTGTCCCGGTTAGCAGGATTCTGGTCAGGGCTCGCATAGTAGTACGTTTGGGCAGATTTGGAAAGTTCCGACGAACGGTACCTTTTCATCGACAAAATAAGGAATACATGATATTTCTCAAGTTCTACAGGTTATAAATTGAATTGTTTTAACATTAGTTTAACATTTAAAGCACCTGCTTCTTATTTGACATGACAACGATCATTGATTATTTTTGATCGTTGCTAAAAAAAAGAAAATGTTGAAAAGGACCGATATCGAAATGAAGCTCCGGGAGAAGCGGGGAAAAAGGCAAAATGAAGAAGCGCTTTCAGCCCTTCTCAAAGAGATGAAATTGCAGCCCGTGGGAGGATGGGATCAGCAGGAACTGGAATCGGTCCCGCCCCCAGCCAACCAGTTCGATTTCGACCTGCTGGAAACCTCGCGGATTTACCACCTGGACCAAATCAAGGAGATCTGCATCGACTACCGCCTGAGGTTCCTCGACCTCTCCTACTTCAAACCTGAATTGCCTGAGGAGGCAAAAGGTGCCATCGCCGACCTTGAAAGCAGGCACGAAACCCGCCTGGATGGCATGAAAATATTGGCTCCTTCCCGGCTTTTCAAGCTGGAGGACAAGGATGACCCCCTCCTGTTTGTGCCCATGGGGAACAACTACTTTTACCTGATCCACAAATGGGGCAACGACCTCCATCCATTGCGGAAACTCCTGGTATGGCCGTTTAAGAACATAGTGAACCTCATCTTGTGTGTGTTGGTATTCAGTTACCTGCTTACCATGCTGGTACCCAATGGACTGTTTACCAAAAACGGGGGGGCTGCTGAATTCTGGATTATTTTCTTTTTTATGTTCAAATCCGTAGCCGCCATCGTGATCTACTATGGTTTTGCCATGGGCAAGAACTTCAATCCGGCCATCTGGAACAGCAAGTACTTCAACGCCTGACTCCCCTTTATATAGTTACCCTATCTGAAAGGGAACTTTAGGTCCCGGCGGGGACCTGATACAGTTTCTGACGCTGTTCCTTCAACGCAGGATCGGTCATGTACTCCTCAAAGGAAAGGTAGCGGTCTATGGTATGGGTTGGGGTTAGCTCCACAATCCGATTGGCAACGGTCTGGGCAAACTGGTGGTCGTGGGTCGTAAAAATGACGGTTCCCTTGAATTGCTTCAGGGAATTGTTGAATGCTGTGATGCTCTCCAGATCGAGGTGGTTGGTCGGTTCGTCCAGCAGTAGTACGTTGGCCCTGAGCATCATCATGCGGCTCAACATGCAGCGTACCTTTTCACCTCCGGACAGAACGGTACATTTTTTAAGCGCTTCCTCACCGCTGAAAAGCATCTTGCCCAGGAAGCCCCTTAGGTAGACTTCTTCTTTCTCCTCCTGGGTCTTGGCCCATTGCCTGAGCCAGTCCACCAGGTTGATGTCTTCCTGAAAAAAGGCGCTGTTGTCCGCAGGCAGGTACGAAACGGAAGTGGTCACCCCCCATGAAAAAGATCCTTCCTCCGGTTGGCGGTTCCCTGATATCATTTCATAAAACGCCGTGGTAGCCCGGGAATCACGTGAGATTAGGGCCACCTTATCCCCCTTGGCCAGGTTCAGCTCCCCTTTCCTGAAAAGCCACTCCCCTTCTTCACTGCGGGCCGAAAGCCCTTCGACGTGCAATATCTGGTCGCCGGCTTCCCGTTCCCGGTCAAAAATAATGGCAGGATACCGCCTGCTGGAGGGCCGGATGTCCTCTACACGTAGTTTCTCCAGCATTTTCTTGCGCGAGGTGGCCTGTTTGCTCTTGGCCACATTGGCACTGAAACGCTGAATAAACTCCTGGAGCTCCCTGGCCTTTTCCTCCGCTTTCCTGTTCTGCTGTGCCCGCTGCCTCGCAGCCAGCTGGCTGCTCTCATACCAGAAGGTGTAGTTTCCGCTGTAGAGGTTGATCTTTCCGAAATCAATATCGGCAATGTGCGTGCAGACCGCATCCAGAAAGTGCCGGTCGTGAGAGACGATGATCACCAGGTTCTCATATTCTGCCAAAAAGTTTTCCAGCCACTCGATGGTCTCATAGTCCAGGTCGTTTGTCGGCTCGTCCATCACCAATACGTCCGGATTGCCAAAAAGTGCCTGGGCAAGCAAGACCCGCACTTTCATCTTGGCGTCGAGGTCGGACATTTGATTGTAATGCACCTCCTCCCGGATCCCAAGATTTGAGAGCAGGGCGGCCGCATCGCTCTCTGCATTCCAGCCGTTCATCTCCTCATAGGCTACCTGGAGTTCGCCAATGCGCTCCGCATTTGAGTCGTCGTAGTCTGCATAGAGGGCATCCATTTCAGTTTTGATCTCGAAAAGGGGTTTGTTCCCCCTCAGGACGGTCTCCAGGACCGGATAGGCGTCGTAGGCATTGTGGTTCTGTTCCAGAACAGACATGCGTTTGCCAGGTTCCAGGTGGAAACGCCCTGAAGTGGGCTCCACCTCACCAGCCAGTATTTTCAGGAAGGTGGATTTTCCCGCACCATTGGCTCCGATGACCCCATAACAGTTTCCGGGCGTGAAGGTAACATTGACCTCATCGAAGAGTACCCGTTTTCCAAACTGGACTGAAAGATTGCTTACTGAAAGCATACGTTATTCAAAATTTTGGCAAAAGTACATAAAATTACCCCTTGAAGCGATCAAAAAAGCCTGTTAAAATGGGAGATTTCAACAGCATATTTACACTTTTTAACTAGCTGTTAACAAGGGGGGTATCGGGCATTCTTTAGTTTTGTTTTGATTTCATGTCGCAAGCCTGTATGAAGAAATTTCTACTTCTTTTACTTTTTTTGGGTTTTCTGGGTTGCTCTGAAAAGAACACAAAAACAGAGGAAGTCATATTCGCAGGGGAAATCGTAAACCCCACAGACCGGTTCGTGGTGCTTCTCAAAGGAGAACAGGCGGTGGATACGGCAGCCCTGGATGACCAAAACCGATTTGAATTCCGGTTGGATTCCGTGGACGAAGGGCTGCACTCCTTCAAGCACGATCCCGAATACCAGTATATCTACCTGGAAAAAGGGGACAGCCTCCAGGTCCGCCTCAACACGGTGGCATTTGACGAATCCCTTGTGTTTTCAGGCGAAGGAGAAGAAATCAATAATTTTTTAATAGAGCTTTTCCTGGAGAGCGAAGGAGAGGAATACCTCATCAGGGATTCCTTTATGCCCTTAGAGCCGGAAGCTTTCAGTTCCAGGCTGGATTCCATCAAATCCATAAAACTGGCAAGGCTGAACCAGTTGCAGGAAGAGACCCCTTTGTCAGAAGGGGCCTTTGAGGCTGCAAGGGCCAGTATCCTCTACCAGAATTACCTCTACCGGGAGAAGTATCCTTTCTGGCATCGAAAAATGACCGGGGACGGCAACCTGCACGACCTTCCCGGGGATTTTTACGACTACAGGGACGAAGTGTCCTACGAGGACCCGCGTCTTACATTCCTCAGGCCCTATCACGACTTTATGATCTATCACATTGGGAACCTCGCGTACATGAAATGTCGCAAAGCCTGTGAGATTAGCATGGATCACGTTGGGAACAAACTGCATTTCAATACCCACCAGTTGCACCTGATCGACAGCCTTGTTACCGGGGAGGAGTTGCGGGATAATCTTTTCCGCACCGTAGCTTTTGACTACTTGCTGAAGCACGATTCCGAGGAAAACTTCACAAAGTTCATGCAGGAATTCCACCGCCTGTCAGGCACCAACAGACACCTGCCAGAAATCGACCGGCTCAGTGAGGCCATACAGAACCTGCGTCCCGATGAGGAGGTCCCTGAGTTAGCGGTTGAAGGCAGCACGGGCAAAATTCAAACCCTGCAGGACATCGCCTCGGAAGGGAATGTGGTGTTTTATTTCTGGTCCGGGCCCCAGCAGCATCACCTCGCCAACATCACCCGTCGTGTTCGGGCCCTGAGCGAAGTCCACAGCGATTACCGGTTTGTCGGGATATGCCTGCGTACGGACAAAGATCGCTGGGAAACCCTTGTGGACTCTTACGGCCTGAACCCCGCAGACCAGTTCTGGGCCAGGGATTTTGAAACCTTTGTGCAGACCCTCGTAGTGGACAATACCTATAAAAGCGTGCTCGTAAAGGATGGGAAGATCGTGGACGGTTTTGCCAACCTCAATACCTCATTCTAAAATCGCAGGGCCAGAAGGCCGGCAGGCGATTCTCAAACCCATTTCGTCTTTAAATCCGTTCAGGGGTTGCCCTTGCGGTAATCGGCCAGAAATTTTTCAAGCCCGATATCTGTGAGGGGGTGCTTCAGCAATCCTTCTATGGAGGAAAGCGGGCCAGTCATTACATCCGCCCCAAGTTTGGCACATTCGATAATGTGCATGGTGTGACGTATGGAAGCTGCCAGGATCTCCGTTTGAAAATCATAGTTGTCGTAAATCTCACGGATTTCACTGATCAGGCTGAGGCCGTCTGAAGAAATATCATCCAGCCGCCCGATAAAGGGAGAGACATAGGTTGCCCCTGCCTTGGCGGCCAGAAGTGCCTGCCCCGGTGAGAAAACCAGCGTACAATTGGTCCGGATTCCCTTTTCCGTAAAGTATCGGAGGGCCTTTACCCCATCCCGGATCATCGGCACCTTCACCACGATCTGGTCGTGAAGTTCGGCCAGCTCCTCCCCTTCCCTGATCATGTCATCGAAGGTGGTACCGATCACTTCCGCCGAAACGTCCCCGTCCACAATATTGCAGATATCCACGTAGTGCTTCAGGATGTTATTCCTGCCGGTGATGCCTTCTTTGGCCATCAGGGAAGGATTGGTTGTTACCCCGTCGAGGACACCCAGTTCCCCGGCTTCGCGGATTTGATCCAGATTGGCGGTATCGATAAAGAATTTCATGGCAGTGGCATCTTTAATTACGGTTGTGAAGGTCGGTTTTCGACACAGACAAAACTACAATTTATAATGGTTTAACAACAGCCGTTCATAGATTTTGTCGGGCAGGATTCTTTTCAGGAAGAGTGAAAATTTCTGCAGGGGGCTCCCCACAGTATAATGCACCCGCGGATGTTTTTTCTGAAGGATTGTGTACACTTTACGGGCCACTTCCTTCGGATCCTTTCCCTCGCTGACGTGTTGGTCCATCAGCGCCAGGCTATTCCCATAAACAGTGCGGTACGGGGAATCCTCCAGCAGCGGACTGTGGAATCGCCCTGAGGCGATGTTCGTGGCATAATCTCCGGGGGCCAGGCTGCTCATCCGTATCCCGAACTCCCGCAGCTCCATGCGGTAGGCTTCCGAGGCAAGCTCCAACGCCCCTTTCGTGGCGGAGTAAATCCCCCGGAAGGGAAGGCCCATAAAGCCGGCCAAAGAAGTGATGTTGAGAATAAACCCCGTTTTCTGTGCCCTCATGTAGGGCAAAACAGCGCGGATGACCCGCAAAGGACCGTGAAAATTGGTCTCAAACACATCCAGGACGGCATCGTGCGGGGTTTCCTCCAGTGGCCCCGTGATACCCACCCCGGCATTGTTGATAAGGATGTCAATCCTGCCCTCTCTTTGGAGCAATTCTGCCACGGCTGCCTTGACGGAGGCCTCTTCCCGCACATCCATGGCGAGAAGGGGGAACTGATCAAACCCCGGGTATTTTTTCGGATTCCTGGCAGTGCCGTATACCGTGTACCCGCGTCCCTTCAAATATTCAGCGGTGGCTTTCCCAAGGCCGGAAGACCCGCCTGTTATCAATACTACCTCCTTGGTCGGTTCCATGGGTGTAAGAAATTGGTTTTTGTGCCTGTCAAAATTACCAGGATTTCGGGCATAAAAAAACGGCAAGCTACCTACATCGCACCGCTACGACCGCATACCCTTGCTGCGTTCCCGCCCTGGGGGATTCTGCAGGAGCTGGTCGTGTAGGACTTGCCGAATGCAAATATACAATCTTTTCGCGTTTGGGTCAATGTGATTACATCCTTAATTTAGCAAACCAGTCAAAGAAGTAACCGGGTACCTCGAAAATTCGGGATATCCTTTCAAATAAGACCTTATGAGCGTCCTGAAAATTGTCGCTGCAACAGCCACCCTCAGCCTGTTTATGGCCTGTGGGGAGGCGGACCCCTCTAAAAATTTTTCCATAATGCTGCCGGAAGGCGGAAAAAAGTTCCAGGAAGGCCAGCAGATACCCCTGGAGGTTAAGAACAAAGGCGGCCAACCCGTGGATTCGGTCCGGTATTTCCTGGAAGGGATTCCCCTGCCTGTAGTTGCCGGAAAAGTAACCCTGGCATCCCCGACCCTGGGCAGCAAAACACTTAAGGCCACCATCTATTCCGAAGGGCAGGCCATTGAACTGGACAAAGAGATCCTGATGCTTGCCAAAACGCCCCCTGAGATCTATACGTACGAAATCGTGAACACCTTTCCCCATGACCGCGAAGCCTTCACCCAGGGGCTGGAGTTCTCCGGGGATACCCTTTATGAAAGCACGGGAAGGAAAGGCACCTCCTCCCTGAGAAAAGTGGATTACCGGACGGGGCAGATTCTGAAATCTGTCGACCTGGAAAAGCAGTATTTTGGGGAGGGAATCACCATTATGGGCGATACGGTGTACATGCTTACCTGGCAGGAAGGGACCGGGTTTCTCTTCGACAGGGAAAGCCTGGAGCGGATCGGCAGTTTTCGCTATGGGGAAAGCAAGGAAGGATGGGGCCTGTGCAATGACGGGGAGCACCTCTATAAAAGCGACGGGACCCAACGGATCTGGTTGCTGGACCCGGACACCCTGAAGGAAGCGGGGGCCATCCAAACCGTTACGAACCGCTCCGTCTTCAACAAGGCCAACGAACTTGAATTTGTAGACGGGAAGATCTACGCCAATGTCTGGCAGAAGGAAAGTATGATGATCATAGACGCCAGCAGTGGTGCCATAGAAGGCGTGGTCAACTTCGGGGGGCTCAGCAAACAGGTTACCCAGCACAGGGATCTGGACGTCTTCAATGGCGTAGCCTACCATCGCGGGCGCAAAACGTTTTTTGTAACCGGGAAAAACTGGGATAAACTCTTTGAAGTGCGGATCGTTAAAAGGGATGGATGAACACCTTCAAAAAAAAGATCATCGTGGCCGACGGGGACCTGGACGACCTGGAACACGTCAACAACATCAGGTACCTGGAGTGGGTACAGGAGATCTCCCGGGAACACTGGGAAAAGCTCTCGCAATCCCGCTGGGACGGCCGGTATCTTTGGGTGGTCCGGAGCCATCACATTACCTACCACCAGCCTGCACTCCTGGGCCAGACCATCCTGCTTACCACCTATGTGCCCGAGGCGCGGGGGCCCATCTCCCGCCGGAAGGTGGATATGGTACTGGAAGGTTCTGGGCGCAGGATAGCTGAATGCCTTACCGAATGGGTGCTCCTGGATGCGGCCACCGGCCGGCCCTCCCGGATCCCGGAAGAAATTCAGAAAGCGTTTGACTAAAGTGGCCCGGGGGACTACCCTGCAAAGAGTGGCCAGCTACCCATAAACTCGTTTACCTCAGCCCGGACAGCTGCGGCCTCTTTTTCCGAGTCGGGTTGCTCGATGATGCGGTCAATCCACCGGACAATGCGTTCCATATCGGCTTCCTTAAGCCCCCGGGTGGTTACGGCAGCCGTACCGAACCGGATGCCGGAGGTCACAAAGGGGGATTTGTCATCAAAGGGGACCATGTTTTTGTTGGCGGTGATGTCCGCAAGCTCAAGGGCTTTTTCAGCCACTTTTCCAGTCACTCCCTTGTTGCGGAGGTCGATGAGCATCATGTGGTTGTCCGTACCCCCGGAGATGATGTTGTAATCCCGTTCCACAAAAGCCCGGGCCATGGCGGCCGCATTCTTTTGTACCTGGATCATGTAATGGAGGAAGTCATCTGTGAGGGCTTGCCCGAAGGCGATGGCCTTGGCCGCGATTACATGCTCCAGCGGTCCGCCCTGGTTTCCGGGGAAGACCGACATGTCTATCAGGGAGGACATGCTCCTCAGCGCCCCTGATTTAAGCCGGACATCAAACGGGTTTTCAAAATCCTCCCCCATCATGATCAGCCCGCCCCTGGGCCCCCGGAGGGTCTTGTGGGTGGTGGTGGTCACAAAATGGCAATGGGGCACCGGATCGTTTAAGATGCCCTTGGCGATGAGTCCGGCGGGGTGGGCTATATCGGCCAGGAGGAAGGCCCCTACCTGGTCCGCGATCTCCCTGAATCTCGCAAAATCCATATCCCGGGAATAGGCGGAAGCCCCTGCAATGATCAGCTGGGGTTTTTCGCGTTCGGCAATTTCTGCAATCCGGTCGTAATTCAGCAGGCCAGACTCCCTGTCAACCCCGTAGAAGACGGGGCGGTAAAGTTTCCCTGAAAAATTCACGGGGGAACCGTGGGTAAGGTGGCCTCCGTGGGAAAGGTCAAATCCCAGGATGGTGTCCCCTGGCTTGAGGATCGCCTGGTACACGGCTGCATTGGCCTGGGATCCGGAATGGGGCTGGACGTTGGCATAGGCGGCCCCGAAGAGTTCCCTGGCCCGCTCCACGGCAATCCGTTCCACCTGATCGACGATTTCACACCCGCCGTAATACCGCCTTCCGGGGTAGCCTTCTGCGTATTTATTCGTCAGAACAGATCCGGCGGCCTCCATTACCTGCGGGCTTGTAAAATTCTCCGAGGCAATGAGTTCCACCCCATCGATCTGTCGCTGTTTTTCGGCTTCGATCAGCTCAAATATTTCCAGGTCTCTTTCCATAAATCAAAGGCAGGTTACATGAGCGGTAAAAGTACAAATTGGGTGGAGTTAAACCAGATAAAATAATATCTTTGATCAGGAATTTATCAAACGTCAATTAACAATAACCCATGTCCATCAAAGCAAACGATCCGGCCCGAGTTTCCTGGCTGCCTGTATCCCCACAATCGGATTTCCCCATTCAGAACATACCCTTCGGGGTCTTCCTCACGCGGGATGACGTCATCACCATAGGGACACGGATCGGAGACACGGCCATTGACCTGGGTGCGCTGCATCAGCTGGGGTATTTCAGTGAGATTCCGCTTACGGACGATATCTTCCTTCAGGACAGCCTGAACGACTTTATTTCCGATGGCAAGAAAACCTGGCGGGCCGTCCGCAACCGCATTGCGGAGCTCTTTGACAGGGACAACCACGAATTGCAGCACAATGAGGCGCATAAGAAGATCATCCTGTTCGCCCTGGATGAGATCGAAATGCAATTGCCGGTGCAAATCGGGGACTACACGGATTTTTATTCGAGCCGGGAACACGCCACCAACGTGGGAAAGATGTTCCGGGACCCTGAAAATGCACTGCTCCCCAACTGGCTGCACCTGCCGGTGGGGTACCATGGACGCAGTTCCACCATTGTCCCCAGCGGTACCCCGGTGCGCCGTCCCTACGGACAGACCCTCCCCAAGGATTCCAAAAATCCGGTTTTCGGGCCTTCCAAACGGGTGGATTTTGAACTGGAAATGGCCTTCATCACTACGGATGCCAACAAAATGGGCGAACCCATTCCCGTTTCCGAGGCGGAAGACTACATTTTTGGTCTGGTGCTTTTTAACGACTGGAGCGCCAGGGATATCCAAAAGTGGGAATACGTCCCCCTGGGGCCGTTCCTCGCCAAGAGCTTCGCTTCTTCCATCTCGCCCTGGATCGTGACCCTGGATGCCCTGGAGCCTTTTCGAGTGGCCAGCCCAAAGCAGGAACCCCAACCCCTGCCCTACCTCAGGCAGGAAGGAGCGCGGAGTTTTGATATCCACCTGGAGGTGGACCTGACCCCGGAAGGAGGGACGGAAAATACCATCTGCCGTTCCAACTTCAAATATATGTACTGGACCATGGCCCAGCAACTGGCCCATCACACCGTAAACGGCTGCAAGGTGAACAGCGGCGACATGATGGGCAGCGGGACCATCTCGGGTACCACCGAGGATTCTTTCGGATCGATGCTCGAGCTTTCCTGGATGGGCACCAAACCCCTGGAACTGAATGGGGGAGAAACCCGGACGTTCCTGGAAGATCTGGATACGGTTGTAATGCGGGGCTTCTGTGAGAAGGACGGTCTTCGCATCGGTTTCGGGGAAGTACGTTCCCAGTTGCTGCCTGCACTTTCACCGGAGCGCTTCGAGGCCTGATCCGCTTTACATTTTATCCGGTATATACGATATCTGACCGATTTTCGTTCTATTTCTGTCCGGTTTTGGCATAACCCTTGGAGTGGTGTGGCAAAACCCCAAAATAGAACAACCATGAAACGCAGTATCCTACCTATCGTTGTTTTGTTTTTGATCGCCTCCTGCGGGGGAGTCAAAAGGACTCAGGAAGCCCTCAATACCGGGAATTACCTGCAGGCTATCAATACTTCGGTCAGAGAACTGGCTGAAAACAAAACCAAAAAGGGCAAACAGACCTACGTTCTGGTGCTCGAAGAAGCCTATGCCAAATTCCTGGAACGCGAGCTGAGCGATATCCGTTTTCTGAGAAAGGACGGAAATCCGGCCCATCTGGGGGATATCTACCAGAAGTATACCGAGATCCGGGAGGTACAAAACCGGATCCGTCCCCTGCTGCCCCTCCCCATTTACGATCAGAACCGGGAGGCCCGGTTTGAATTCCCCAATTACGACCGGGAACTCATTGCCGCCAAGGAGGAGCTCTCGGCCTACCTGTATGAAAATGCCTCGGCACTGCTCGAGCAGGCCACCCAAAAATGGGAGTTCAGGAAGGTCTATGAGGATTTTCAGTACCTGAATGAAATCAATCCGGGATATGCGGATACAAAAGCCCAAATGGACTATGCGTACCAGAACGGACTGGACTATGTAAGGGTCAAGATGATCAACGATAGCCAAAAGATCATCCCGCAGCGGCTCGAGGCAGACCTGCTCAACTTCAATACGTATGGTCTGAATGACCTCTGGACGGCCTATCATACAAATCCCGTTCAGGATATCGACTACGACTATGAAATGCAGCTTTCCTTCAGGAATATTGACATTTCCCCCGAACAGGTGTCCGAAAGACAGTTTATTCAGGAACGTCAGATCAAGGACGGAACCCAGGTGCTCCTGGATGAGGACGGCAACGCAGTACGCGACAGTCTCGGGAATCGGATCGAAATAGACCGGTTCACAACGGTGCGCTGTAACTTCTATGAATTCACCCAGCAGAAAATCGCCCAGGTAGTGGGGAATGTGAACTTTGTGGACCTGCGCACCCGCCAGCCCGTAAATTCATACCCCCTGACCAGTGAATTCGTCTTCAGGCATGTCTATGCGAATTACGACGGGGACCGCCGGGCAATAGACAATGACCTGGTGGCCCTGCTGGATCTGGCGGCGGTACCTTTTCCCACCGATGAAGAAATGGTGTTCCACGCCGGGGAGGATTTGAAGTCACGCCTCAAAAACATCCTCAACCGACAACAATTCAATAGGTAGCGTAACCCGGCTCAGGCCGGGTTTTTGCTTTCAGGGTCGGGCCGCAAACGGTCGATGCCCCCATGGGAGTCGTGATCGCGCACCTGGCCCCCTTCCACGATGAGCACCTGCGGAGATTGGTGGGGGATCTCTAAATGACGGGAAATCGCGTCTGACAGGTCGCGGTACCTGACCAGATCGAGCAGGTAAAAATCTGCCTGGTCACGGGCCTGATCCCAGTTTTGCTGAAACCTTCTGAGCATCATGCCGCTGAGCCCGCAGCGGGTGGAGTGCTTGAAGATCACCCTGGGGCGCCCCGGGGTATCCCGGAGGGGCTCCAGTTGCTCCAGACCTTCCAGCGGTATCCAGGGAAAGGCCTCCGGTTTCTCACTGTCTCCATCCTGGGAGGAAGCCCTAAAAAACGATTTGAGTTTTTTCACCGATTCAAATTTCGCGCTTAAAATTCATTTCCTCAATTGGGCACGGGAATAGCCCCTGAAAAATACTGCCCAATTGTCCGGTTATTCCCGATTTTTACTGCCATTCTGTCTGTTTTCATCCCTTGGTAGGATTCTTGACTTCTTCGGGTGATTGCAAGTTTAAAGAAAACAGAACAGATTATGAACATAAATAATTTTACCATAAAATCCCAGGAAGCCATTCAGCAGGCCCAACAGCTTGCCCAGGAACTGGGTCACCAGCAGGTGGAAAACGAACACCTCTACAAGGCCATTTCCATGGTGGACGAGAATGTGCTCCCATTCCTTCTGAAAAAACTCAATGTGAATGAAGGGCTCGTCAGTCAAATCCTCGCCAAAGAACTCGAGCGTTTTCCAAAGGTTTCGGGAGGCAACCTCATGTTCTCAAATGAGGCGGGAAAGACCCTCAACGAGGCTTCCATCCTGGCGAAGAATTCAGGGGACGAATTTGTTTCCGTGGAGCACCTCCTGCTCGCCATCTTCAAATCAAAAAGTAACATCGCCCGCATCCTTAAGGACCAGGGAATCACAGAAAAAGACCTCAACAGCGCCATCGCGGAACTGAGAAAAGGCGGCAAGGTAACTTCCCAGAGTGCGGAGGACACCTACAATGCCCTCGATAAATACGCCAGAAACCTCAACAAGCTGGCAGACAGCGGAAAACTGGACCCCGTCATCGGCAGGGACGAGGAGATCCGCCGCATTTTGCAGATCCTCTCCCGGCGTACCAAGAACAACCCCATGCTGGTTGGGGAACCGGGGACGGGAAAAACCGCCATCGCTGAGGGCCTGGCCCACAGGATTATTCAGGGGGATGTACCTGAAAACCTGAAGGACAAGGTGATCTATTCCCTGGACATGGGGGCCCTTATTGCCGGGGCCAAGTACAAGGGGGAATTTGAGGAACGCCTGAAATCGGTGATCAAGGAAGTGACCTCTTCCGATGGCAACATCGTCCTGTTTATAGACGAAATCCACACCCTGGTAGGCGCCGGAGGCGGACAGGGCGCCATGGATGCGGCGAACATCCTGAAACCCGCACTGGCCAGGGGCGAACTCCGCGCCATTGGGGCCACCACCCTGGATGAGTACCAGAAGTATTTTGAAAAGGACAAGGCCCTGGAACGCCGCTTCCAGAAAATCACCGTGGACGAACCGGACACCGAAAGCGCCATTTCCATCCTGAGGGGGCTGAAGGAAAAATACGAAACCCACCACAAGGTGCGTATCAAGGACGAGGCCGTTATCTCGGCTGTGGAGCTCTCACAGCGCTATATCACCAACCGGTTCCTCCCGGACAAGGCCATCGACCTGATGGATGAGGCCGCTTCCAAGCTCCGGATGGAGATCAACTCCAAACCCGAGGAGCTGGATGTACTGGACCGGAAGATCATGCAACTGGAAATCGAGATCGAGGCGATCAAAAGGGAGGACGACCCGGCCAAACTGAAGGTCCTGAACCTGGACCTGGCAAACCTGAAAGAAGAGCGCGCCTCCATCTTCGCCCAGTGGGAAGGTGAAAAAGAGGTTGTGGATTCCATTCAAAAGACCAAACAGGACATCGAGGACTTCAAACAGGAAGCCGAGCGGGCAGAGCGCAATGGGGACTACGGCAAGGTCGCCGAACTCCGGTACGGAAAGATCAAGGAGGCCCAGGCAAAACTGGAAACCCTGCAAAAGGAGCTGGCTGCCCAGCAAGCCTCCGGGACCCTGATCAAAGAAGAAGTCACCGCCGAGGATATCGCCGAAGTGGTGGCCAAATGGACCGGAATACCCGTCAAAAAGATGTTGCAGAGCGAGCGGGAGAAACTCCTGAAACTGGAATCGGTACTGCACGAGCGCGTCGTGGGTCAGGATGAGGCCATACAGGCGGTCTCGGATGCCATCCGGCGAAGCCGGGCAGGGTTGCAGGACCCCAAAAAACCAATCGGGTCCTTCCTGTTCCTGGGGACCACCGGCGTGGGGAAGACCGAACTGGCGAAGACCCTGGCGGCATATCTCTTCGACGATGAAAACGCCATTACACGCATCGACATGAGCGAGTATCAGGAACGGCACGCAGTAAGCCGCCTGGTTGGGGCGCCCCCCGGATACGTGGGGTACGACGAGGGAGGCCAGCTCACCGAGGCTGTACGCCGCAAGCCGTATTCCGTGGTGCTGCTGGACGAAATCGAAAAAGCCCACCCGGATACCTTCAACATCCTGCTCCAGGTTCTGGACGAGGGACGGTTGACGGACAACAAGGGCCGGCTGGCAGATTTCAGGAACACCATCATCATTATGACCAGCAACATGGGAAGTCATATCATTCAGGAGAAATTCGAACAGTCCGACGACCTGTACAGCGCTACGGAGACTGCACGGGTGGAGGTCATGGGATTGCTGCGCAAGAGCATCCGGCCGGAATTCCTGAATCGGATCGATGACATCATCATGTTCACCCCCCTGAACCGGGAAGACATCAAACAGGTCGTGCGCCTGCAGCTCGAACAGCTCAAGAAAGTACTGGCCGACCAGCATATCACGATCGATGCCACAGAAGAGGCAGTCAGTTTCCTGGCCGAAAAGGGATTCGATCCGCAGTATGGAGCACGTCCCATCAAAAGGACCATCCAGCGGGAAGTACTCAACAACCTCTCCAAGGAGATCCTCAAGGGGAACATCCACGCAGACAGCGTTGTCCTGATCGACAGCTTCGAGGATACCCTGGTCTTCCGCAACCAAAGCGAGCTTGTGGAATAAACAGGAAGGGCCGTAACGTTGAAACCCCGGGGTTTAGGATAACCCCGGGGTTCTTTTTTTGACCGCCTTTATACCGCACAGTATGATATTTTTTATATTCGTAGAAAATCCACCCCCATGAGTACCAAAGCCGAGCGTACCACTGCCTATATCATCGAGACGGTGGCTCCTATTTTTAACAGACAGGGCTATGTAGGGACGAGCATGAGCGACCTGACCGATGCCACCGGCCTAACCAAGGGAGCGCTCTATGGAAATTTTGAAAACAAGGATGCCCTCGCATTATCGGCCTTTGAGTATAACTGCAACAAGCTTTTGGGAGCCCTCGATGAGGTCCTGGAAAAACCGGGGTCTGCCATGGACAAGCTTTTCCGGCTACTGGATTTCTACCGCCACTACGATCGCTTTACCCAAAGCATGGGGGGGTGCCCCATCCTGAACGTGGGTGTGGACGCCCAGTTCAATCACAGGATCCTCTCCGCTGCGGCCAGGGAAACCGCCCGCACGGTGGAAGGAAAAATAGCCCTGGTGCTCGAAGAAGGGGTGAATACGGGGCAGCTCAAACTGCCGGTGACCCCCTTGCAGTTCGCCAAGCAGCTTTTCACAATGATCATGGGAGCGGTATCCATGGCCACCATCATGGCAGACCGCAAATACCTCCACAATACCATCGGTTATCTCGAGATACTGATCCGGAAGGAAATAAAAAGCTGACACGTGCTTTCCGGTACCCTAGCGGACCCGGAAGATCCAGAGTTCGCCCTGGTAGCGCCCGCCAAACTGGCTGTCGCGGGCCTTCCGCGCCTCTTCGATGCTGCTGTACCGTCCCAGATAGACGTAGTTGAATTTGTTGGCACTCCTATAGAAGGATTTGGGTTCCAGCCCCCGGTCCTGCAGGCGCTGCATGAAGATGTCATAGTACCGTTTTGTTCCGAATACATTGGCGATGAGATAGAATCCGGGCTGCAGCCCTTCCTCCTGGCTGACCTCCTGGTACTTCTCGCCTTTCTCGGGTACCACGTCTTCTTTCAGGGCCAGGGCAGCTTCCTCCGCCTGGCGGATGGAATCCTGCTTCCTGCGCAGTTCCAGGGCTGCTTCTTCCATTTGACGGATGGAATCCCTTCTGCGCTCGAGGGTGCGTTCCTGCTCCCTTGCCAGGGCATCCAGGGAATCCTGTTTGCGGACGGCCTCCTCGATGGCCTGTTGCTGGGCATCGATTTCTGCGGCAATTTCAGCCTGCTCCGGATCTGGTTCGGCCCGCTGGACAATGAGTTCCTCCCTGGGTTCTTCTTTGGGGGGCTCCGGCCGCTTCTGGCCGAAAGAAAACGCCAGTACGACCTCGTAACTGGTATTTCCCCCTACATCGTTGTCATTTGAGCCGAATTCCATAAGCCCGCCTATGGATACCCGATCGAAAAGTTTGGCCCCGGCACCAATGGAGAATCCGTAAAAACTGTTGTATCCTGTCTGGGCCCAGTAGGCAGGGGCAGACCAAAGGGCGTTTACACCTATCTGATTGTCATATCTTGGAATCCTCCGGTAGTACAATTGCGGCTGAAGAACCGTCTGGCGGCCGGAGGCGTTTTCAGATACGGGGATGGCATACCGGCCAATGAAGGTGATGGTTTTCTCGTCTGAATTCGTAACCGCTTCACTTTGTGTAAAATTATAGTCAAAGAGGTTCTCGATGGTCATTCCAAGGGCAAAACGCTCTACCTGCAGCTCCAGGCCGGGGGCCATCTGCAGGATAAAGTCATTAACCTCGTCTTCTATCGGCAGGATGGGGTCCCCCGGGATAAACCGGTCGTCGGCCAGTTGCCGCTGGTACCCGAAAAGGTTCAGCCCGAAGGCCAGGCCAAAATCATTGCCGAGGGAGAGGCGGTAGGCAAAGTTCAGCACCCCTCCGTTTTGTTGAAACAATCCGGTATTGTGCTGGAAGAATCCCGCCCCGAAGGCCACCTCCCCTTCATTGCGAAGGTAACTCAGGTACAGGGTAGTCGGGTCGGCATCGATGCTCTGCCATTGCCAGCGCGTCCACAGGGCCAGGCGCTGCTGCGCCTCCTGTTGAAGCGATAAGACCGGGTTGAGGAGGTTTGAATTGTAATCCAGCAGGTTGTGTTGCCTGAAATCCGCAGGCAACTCCAGGGTCTGGGAAACTGCCGTGACAGACCACAAAAACAACAATGCACAGATTCCCTTTTTTCCCATGGGGCCTTTCAAAAAAACAATGGCGATGAAATGCTATATTTGCTTAACCACCGTTAATAGTTAGAGTCATCTAAAATTACGCAAAGCGCAAAAGTATGAAAATTTTTCCCTCAATATTATTCGGAATTTGCCTGTTAACATGCTTTTCCTGTAAGGAAGAACCTACAGTAACCATGGGGGAAAGCACACCGGTGATCAGTACCTATTACCTGATACGGCATGCTGAAAAGGACCGTTCAAACCCGGACAACCCCGATCCGGAACTCAACCAGAAAGGCCTGGGTCGGGCCATGCACTGGGCGGAGATCCTGGATGATGTATCGCTGGATGCCATCTATTCAACCGACTACGAGCGGACCCGGATGACAGCAGCCCCAATTTCTATAAAACAGGACATCACCGTGCGGTATTACGATCCGGCCAATATGGATATAGACGCTTTTAAATCAGAAACCTTGGGGAAAGAAGTCCTCGTAGTGGGCCACAGCAATACCACTCCGGAGATGGTGAACCGCCTGATCGGGGAAGAGCGCTTTCCGCAGATGGAGGACGATGACAATGGCGGGCTTTACATTGTTACGGTTGTAGGGAACCACAGCACCGCAAGCCGGCTTCAATTCAATTGTAATTGCCCGGACTGACCTGAATATCCTTTAGCTCGATCAGGGAGAGCAATTCCAGTTCCCCGGCCCCAAAAAGGCTGTCCAGGGACGTAACCGGCAGGGAACCCTCATATTTGTAATTCCGGTAATCCACAAAACGGATCCCCCCTACCTTCCGTTCATTATAGGCCTCCCGGAAACGCATCCCCCCTCCATTGGTATGGTACTCATAGGCCAGGTAATCCGGCAGGTAGGTTTCCGTATTGAACCAGTACACAAAGATATCCTCGAAGTCGGTACCTCCCCCTTCCTGGTCGAAGGTCACCTGAATTTTGTGGTACCTGGAATCTCCTATTTTTTCTATGCCCAGGTAGGTCTTGTTCACGGCCGGGTCATTGAGGCCGCTGGGAAGGTAGGCGAAATAGTGCACGGAATTCACCGCATCCGCCAGGTTCTGCCGGGTGGTATCGGCCAGTTGTTGGGAAACCCCTGCGACGAGCCGATCGAAGGAAGCCCCGGTTTTCACATCCTCGATCAGGGCCGTATCGGTCTGGGTGATCCGTTTCAGGACGCGCTGGCCCTTCTCCCGATACGCGATGTATTTCCGGTCCCGGAAGGTAAAGGCTATGCGACTGTTCTCATAGCGCTCCCCCCCGCAGGCTTCGATAGACCGGTCCACAATTTCCTGCGGGTCGGCTGAAGGTTTTGCCTGTTCCTTACAGCCGAAAGCCATAAGAACCAGGCACATCCAGAGCATTCTTTTCATACCGATGATTTTTTTGCAAAGGTGGGGTTTTCCTGCCAATTTCCGATCCCACCCGGGAATATTGATGGGAAGCCCTTAAAATATGCTACTTTTGCAACCGATGCAGAAACGGATTAACATAAAGAACAAACGCGCCCGCTTCGATTACGAACTGCTGGACACCTATGTGGCCGGGATTGTGCTGTCCGGGACTGAGATCAAGTCCATTAGGGAGGGCAAGGCTTCGATATCAGAAGGCTTTTGTGAATTCAATGAGCAGGGGGAACTCTTTGTGATAAACATGCAGGTTGACCCCTACAGCCATGGATCCCACTACAACCATCAGCCCAAGGCGGCCAGAAAACTCCTTTTGCAGAAACAGGAATTGAAAAAACTGCAGAAAGCCGTACAAACCAGCGGGAATA
>JAWWDW010000004.1:0-20136 GCA_033719735.1 Robiginitalea sp.
TGGATATCCACCGTGGGGAACGGGTCCCCGGCAGGGTCCCTGTCGTCACGGACACTGGTATACCCCAGGATGAAATTGTTGGAGAACTTGTTCCCGAACCGGGAGTTCAGTTCCAGGGCAAGGGAGTTGGTCACCGTTTCAAAGGATTCGGAACCGTTGAGGTATCCGATGTTCCTGAAGCCGGAGTTCCGCGCTTCCAGGTTGTCGGCACCCACATACCCGTACCGCAGGGATAATTTGTGGTCCTCGTTGATGTTCCAGTCGATCTTGGCGGTGATCTTGTTACTCTCCAGCGTATTGGCGTTGTTGTCGAAAACACCCGGGTCGTAGCCGTAGCTGTTGATGAGGAAATTCCTCAGGTTGTCCAGGTCGCTCAAACTGGAGCGTCCGATGTAGTTGCTGAAGTTAAAAGGGGCGGGAAATTCATCCTCCTGACGTTCGTAGTTCAGGAAGAAGAAAAGCTTGTCCTGGATGATGGGGCCACCGACGCGGGCTCCATAGGTGTAGGAGCTGAAATCATCGAGTTTGCGGCGTTCCTCCCCTTCCCCAACGAGGCTGGGGGGTGTTTTGCCTGCCAGGTCCTGGTTCCTCAGGAATCCGTAAACAGATCCTTCCCAGTTGTTGGATCCCGAGCGTGTAATGGCGTTGATGGAACCCCCGGAAAACCCGGACTGGCGCACGTCAAAAGGCGCGATGTTGATCTGGAACGTTTCAATTGCGTCCACAGAGAAGGGGTTAACCCCTGTCTGTCCCCCGTTGGTCCCGGACCCTGCCAGACCAAAAACGTCGTTGTTTACCGCCCCGTCAATGTAGATGGCATTGTACCGGTTGTTCTGTCCGGCCAGGGAAATGCTGAATCCGTCATTCCCCTCTGTGACCTGTGCCTGGGGTGTGATCCGCACAAAGTCGGCAATGGACCGGGAGGCAGCGGGAAGGGTTTGTACTTCGCGCTGGCTAACCGTGGTCTCCGTCCCGGTTTTGCTTGCCCCGAAAACTCCTGTAGAGGTCCCGGTCACCACAACTTCCTCCAGGGCTGTGGCCGATTCGGAAAGCGAAATGTTGAACTGAGAGGCCCGACCCAGGGTAAGGAAGACGTTTTCCCTGATGTCATTTTCAAATCCAATGTAGGAAAAGGTAATCCGGTATGGACCCCCGGATCGCATACCCGATATCCTGAAGAAGCCGTCAAAATCCGCGGCTGCCCCGTAATTTGTACCGGTAGGTACGTGCACTGCCACAACGCTGGCCCCGCCCAGGGGCTCCCCGTTGTCATCGGTAATCTGTCCACTGATCGCAGACGTCGTAACCCCCTGTGCAAAAGCAAATGAGGCTACCATTGCCATTAGCAGGCTTAGGATTAATTTTTTCATGTTCGTGTTATTTAGGTTTAAAAAGCATGGCAAAAGTGGGGCATAGAACCCACTTTTACATTAAGGGAATGTTAATATTCATCCGTACAAAATTAACATAAAAACCCCCTGAAAGAGGGGGTTTGAGGCTCAAGCTATCAACACTTTTTAACAATTACATTCTTTCCAGTTTAACGGTGGAAAAATTGCATTAATTGCTGCGTGGAGCTGTCGTGATTGCCGATTTTTGAATCGGAGAGTTCTTCCAGGATGGTCCTGGCCAGCTGTTTTCCGAGTTCCACCCCCCACTGGTCAAAACTGAAGATATTCCAGATGACCCCCTGAACGAAGATCTTGTGTTCATACATGGCGATCAGTGCACCCAGGTTTTCAGGGTTCAGCTTGTCGATAAGGATGGTATTGGTGGGTCTGTTCCCCTCAAAAACCTTGAAAGGCCTCAGCACTTCCAAATCCGCTTCTGAAAGCCCCTGGTTTCGCAGCTCGTATGTGACCTCCTGATCCGTCTTCCCGTTCATCAGCGCTTCCGTCTGTGCAAAGAAATTTGCCATCAGTTTGTAATGGTGCTCCATATCCCCGTAGAGGGAATGCCGGAACCCGATAAAATCGGCCGGGATCAGTTTGGTTCCCTGGTGGATGAGCTGGAAGAAGGCGTGCTGAGAATTCGTGCCGGGCTCACCCCAGATGATCGTGCCCGTCTGATAGGCAGCAGGGGTTCCACTGCGGTCCACCCACTTTCCGTTGCTTTCCATCACCCCCTGCTGCAGGTAGGCCGGCAGGCGGTGTAGGTACTGGGAATACGGGATCACAGCCTCGGTCTCCGCCCCGAAAAAATTGTTGTACCAGACACTGAGCATGGCCAGCACCACCGGGATGTTCTCCTTAAAGGGAGCCTCGCGGAAATGCACATCCATTTCCCGGGCGCCCTTGAGGAGTTTCGAAAAGTTATCATACCCAATCCCCAGGCAAATGGAAAGCCCTACGGCGCTCCACAGGGAGAAGCGGCCTCCAACCCAGTCCCACATGGGGAATACCTGCTCCTCGGAGATTCCAAACTCCTTAATTTTTACCGTATTGGTGGATACTGCCGCAAAGTGCAGGGCGATGTCCTCCATGGAGGCCTGCTGCAGGAACCATTCCTTGACCGTAAGGGCGTTGCTGAGTGTCTCCTGGGTTGTAAAGGACTTTGAAACCACAATAAAGAGGGTGGTTTCCGGATCCAACTCCTTTAATATTTCGCGCACATGGTCCCCATCGACATTGCTTACGAAATGCAGCCGCAAATGGTTCCGGTAGTACCGCAACGCCTCCGTGACCATGGCGGGGCCAAGATCGGAACCGCCGATCCCTATATTCACCACATCGGTGAATGCTTTGCCCGTATACCCCTTTTTCTCCCCGTTAATCACGGCATCGCTGAAGGCCTGCATCCGCTTGCGAACCCCGTATACCTCCTTTACAATGTCTTCCCCGTCCAGTATAAGGGATTCATCGCCTTCGGCACGCAAGGCTGTATGCAGTACCGCCCGGCCTTCGGTCTCGTTGATGGGTTCCCCCCTGAAATAGCTTTCTATGGCCGCTTCCAGACCGCATTCCCGGGCAAGGCCTTCGAGGAGTTCCCACGTTTTAGCATCAAAGCGGTTCTTGGAATAATCGACCAGGAATCCATTCCAGCGGATGCTGAAACGGGCGGCACGGTCGGGATCGGAGGCAAATAAGTCTTTAAGATGTGCTGATTTAATCTGCTCGAAGTGGTCCTGCAGGTTTTTCCAGCTCCCGGTCTGGGTTGGATTAATTCTCGGTAAGGGCATCCTCGTTGTCGTTGTAAGTGATCAGATCCCCGGATCCAATGGATTCTTCCTCGGGAAGCACGATGCAGTCCAATTGTTCCTTAAGCGATCCAATATGGCTGAAGTATTCCGGCTGAAGGCTCTCTGCCAGGGGTTCTGCCTTGGGCAGATCCTCTTTCAGGGGATCTACCTGCCGCCCGTTCTTCCAAAAACGATAACAAACATGGGGACCCCCGGTATTCCCGGTCATCCCGACCCAACCGATCACGTCGCCCTGGCGGACATAATCCCCCTGTTTGACCTTCTGTGCCTTCATGTGCAGGTACTGGGTGCTGTAGGTGCCGTTGTGGCGGATCTTGACATATTTTCCATTGCCCCCCCGGCGCCGGGATTCTGTGACCACCCCGTCCGCGGTGGCGAGGATGGGTGTGCCAATGGGGGCTGCATAATCCGTGCCTTTATGCGGCCGGACTTTGTATCCGTAATAACGTATCCTCCTTTTGAGGTTGTATCGGGAAGAAAGGCGTCCGAACTGCACAGGCATGCTCAGGAAGGTCCTCCGCAGGTTTTCGGCATTTTCGTCGTAATATTCCGTGATCCCCAGGGAATCATTGGGGTAGGCAAAGGCATACAGTTCCTGGCCCCGGTGTTCGAAATAGGCGGCCTTGATGGGAGCGGCCCCGGCATACACGCTGTCCTGGATATACTTTTCATCAAAAATGACCCGGAATTTGTCCCCCACATCCAACTTGGAGAAATCAATGGTCCAGGCATAGATCTGGGATAGGTCCATGGTCACCTGGAAATTAACCCCCTGCTCATCCAGGACCAGGGATAACGGCCTGCCTTCGGTGATCACCCCGGCGACCTCCCGTTCCCTTAGTTCAATCTTCCTTTTATTCCTGTAGGCCACCACAGAGTCCCTGAAATCCACAACCGTATAGTTGATCGGGTCTTCCTGATAGATAAAAACCTGGGCCACCTCCGAGGTGTCCCTGGATTTGAGGATGTAGTACGGCTTCCCCACCCGGAAGCGCCGCACATCAAAGGTATCTTTGTAACGCTCGGTCAATGCGTGGATCTTGGGGTAGGCTACCTTGTTCTCCATCATCAACTCCCCAAAGATGTCACCTGAGCGAACGGTGTCCGCCACTACCCGGAATTCATCCAGGTTGAACCCATATGCAAAATTGGGTTCGGGACTGGCCGTTTCCTCCGAAACAGTCCCGGGTTGCTCAACTTCTGCAGGTTTATCCTTGCAGGAAACGACCGCAAGCGCGATCAGTAAAATGCCCCAGTATGTACGCATGCCCTAATGTTGTTTTTCCGGATTGAGCTGGTGCTCAACCCACTGCTTTCCCCAGTTATCGAGGGATTCCGCATCGTGGACTTCCGGAAAAAAGACGATTTTCTGAAATCCAGGCGGAAGGTATGTCTTCCAATTCGTGCCCCCGGTGGCCTCAATGGCCCCTTCTTCCCGGTTCAAATACCGGTGCGCAGACCCGAGGTGCATCAACGGCCAGTTCACGTTGGCGTTAATGTCCATCTGTTGTAACGCAGACTTAAGCCCTTTATTATGACGGCCTTCCGGCGGCAAATTTAAGTATTTATGATAAATTGTGTTCCCCTTTACCTCCCTGGCAATCCTGATGAAGCGCGGGGTGTACCGGTATTCAAACTGTTTCAGGGTAAGGGTTTTCTCCCCGGTATTCAGGTCCGTGGCCCCTTTTTTCCAGTAAATGTGCTCATAGAGCTCTTCTATAGGATCCCTGGAAGAGAATTTGTCCCTTTCGGAAGCGTGTACGAGCAATTCAAGGGGGGTGGCGTAAATTTCGATCATCCGGTACTGGGCTGATTGGAATCCGCTTGCCGGAAGCAGGGCCATTCGGTAACGCAGGAACTGATCCGGGTTCATCCCGCGGACCATAATGCCGAAAGAAGAGATCAGCGCCTTGTAATAATTGTTGATCCGGTTCACCTTTTCCGTGAAAACACCCAGGTCCTGGGATTTATCATCCACGATCTGGCGTTGTTCGTGCAGGATCAGTTTAAAGTAGAGTTCGGTAATCTGGTGGTACATGATGAAGATCTCCTCATCCGGGAAGTGGGTTCTGGGCACCTGCAGACTGAGCAGGGTGTCCAGGTGTATGTAGTCCCAGTAGGTGAGGTAGCGCTGGTAAAGCAATCCGTCCAGATAGGAGCTCAGATCCTGTCCGGAATCCCGGTACTTGTCTTCGAGTTTCTGGATCTGTTCTTCAATGCGCTCCTTGTCCTTCATAGAAAACGGTTAATCCATCATGATCTTGAATTGGTATTTCAGGCTGTTGAAGCCGTCCAGGTCCGCTTTAATAGACCCTACCATAAGATCGGCCTGAATCCGAATCGGAATCTTGTTCCGGTCATTAGACACCCACAAAGATAGACTTTCCTCCTCTTTAAACACCCTCCCGGACTGTACAATGGGACGGAATTTCAAACATTCCACATTCCCGTATTTGGTTTTCAACACTTCTTTCCCCAAATATTTCAGCCGGAACCTGAAGATGCCGTCGTCATCGAACAACACGTCGAGATCGATGCTTTTGCCCACTACAAGATCCTCCGCCTCATAGGTATTCCTGAGGAAATAGAAGGCTGAAATAAGGTCGTGGATGGAATTTCCGATATCGAACCTCATTTTCTCCTGTTTCTTCTTGTCGTGGTAATGCGCCACCTGGTCCTGGTAATCGAAGTTGATCTCGGCATCCCTGGTGTATCCCCCCTCGTTTATTTTCCGGATGAACCGGTAGGGACGGCCATCTTTCCTGCCGAAATAACTCTCATAGGTGTCGTCCACCTTGAAGAAAATACTCGCAAACCCTGTGGTTCTACCCTTTCCCACCACATGGTATACCGGAATTTCACCGATGGTATCCTTGGTGAGGTGCAGGGTGGCGTAACTGGCGTTGAGTATGCCGTAATGGATCCTGAATTTCAACCATTCTCCGGGCTTAAATGCTGATCCTTTTTCAAATTCATAGGTTTCAGAGCTATACTGGGCCCAGAGCCCTGCAGAACTGAAAAGTGTCAATACCAGTAAAAAGAGGACCCGGATCATGTCTGCGCAAAGTTGATTAAAATTTACGATAAGCGGACGGTCAATTCTTAATTTACAATAAGTTAAACAACTTTTGTGCCGCGGTATTGTCCCGTTGGGGAGAGATTTCATAGAAAAAAAGCCCCGATCGGGCGATCGGGGCTTTTCCTAAATAACCAACCAAACTTTAAATTATGAAAAACCAATACTTAAAGTTACAAGGGAACCACCCCTTGTTGAAATCAAAAATAGGTGAACCTTCCGGGTCCTGGTTCCATTTTAACGGACTTTAACGCTGACCTTAACAGTCTTTTATCTGTTCGGGGTTCCATTTTCAGAATTCCTTAAGAAATTCGACCTATAAGGTGCCCCGGGACTCCTGTTCCCTTTCAATAGCTTCAAAAAGGGCCTTGAAGTTCCCCTTGCCAAAAGACTTGGCCCCTTTGCGCTGGATAATCTCAATAAACAGCGTTGGGCGGTCCAGGATGGGCTTGGTGAAAATTTGAAGGAGGTATCCCTCGTCATCCCTGTCTATGAGAATACCCAGGTCCTTCAGGGGGGCCAGATCCTCATCGATCTCCCCTACCCGGTCGAGCACATCTTCGTAATACGTAGCCGGGACGGTAAGGAATTCCACACCCCGGTCGCGCAGGCCGCTTACCGTTTCGATGATGTTGTCGGTGGCCAGTGCCAGGTGCTGTACCCCGGCCCCATTGTAAAATTCGATATACTCCTCAATCTGTGATTTTTTCCTGCCCTCGGCAGGCTCGTTGATCGGGAATTTGATACGCCCGTTCCCGTTGCTCATCACCTTGCTCATAAGCGCGGTGTATTCCGTGGAAATATCTTTGTCGTCAAAGGAGATCAGCTGGGCAAACCCCATGACCCTGGCGTAGAACTCCACCCATTTGTTCATCTCGTTCCACCCGACATTTCCCACCATGTGGTCAATGTACTTCAGCCCCAGGGGTTCCGCCTTGTAATAAGGGTCCCAGGCGCGATACCCCGGCATAAAGGGCCCGCTATAGTTTGCGCGTTCCACAAAAACATGCACCGTCTCCCCATAGGTGTGGATCCCGGAGAGCATCACTTCCCCGTTTTCGTCCTTCAGGGTCCTGGGTTCAAAATAACTTTTCGCACCCCGCTTTACGGTTTCCTCGTAACTTTTTGCAGCGTCATCCACCCAAAGGGCAATGGTTTTAACTCCGTCCCCATGCTGGTCGATGTGGCGATTGATTTCCCCTCCTGGTTTCAGCGGGGAGGTGAGTACAAGGCGGATCTTATCCTGTTGCAACACATAGGAGACCCGGTCCTTTCGCCCGGTTTCCAGGCCGGCATAGGCCAGGGGCTGGAATCCCCAGGCCGACATATAATAATGTGCCGCCTGTTTTGCATTGCCCACATACAGTTCCACATGGTCTGTGCCGAGCAATGGAAGGAAATCCTGCGCCTCGGGATTTTCTACTGGTAATTTCAAAGAAGTACTATCTACAGTTGACATGATTTGATGTTGTTTAATTCACAATTGAGAAATACAATTTGCAGGACAGGCCCGCAAAGGAAGGTCAAAAGGCAGGAAGAATGCCTTACCACATGGCGCGTAAATGGGGGGTGATATCCACTCTCAAAGAAGCCATATCCGGGTGTTTATACAAATATCGGAAAAAAGTGCGACCTCCGGAAGCAGTAGGGTGAATGCCTAGAACCAATAGCCGATGCTGAAAAAGACCACACTGTTGTTCGCTTCGGGGGACCAGGAATAGAGCACCTGTACCGGCCCGAAGAACGAATCCCAGCCATAGCCCAGACCATATCCCGAAAAATCAGGGGCAGTAAACCATTCCCCCGTGCGGAACAAATCGTCTTCCACATTGGCAAAATTGGCCGCAAACATCAGATGGTGGTTCTGGGTGAATTGCCAGTCCAACCTTCCATAGGCCTTTACATAACTGTTGCCGGGCAGGCTCAGGAAATCATAGCCCAGGAAGTGGACAAAATTGTTGATCATGCTGCTCCCGAAACCACCGAGCACAAAATCCAGGGAAGTAACTCCGGAGGTGCCCAGTTTGAACCCCCCTTCGGTCTCCAGGTTCAGGCTTAAATCCCCCATCAGGGGAAAGGCAGCTCCCATACGGGCCTTTCCAATGGAAAACTCCTTGAAATTGTCATTGTAGTCTGTGGAGAACAAATACAGGTGAAAATCCCCGTCAAAATAGAGTCCCCGGCTGGGAAAGTACCGGTTGTCGTAGGTGTCCAGGGTGAGCTTCCCGTAGGTGCTGAAATAATTGCTGTTTTCAAACGTGGTGCGTTCCCCCGTAACTTCGAAACTGGGGTCGTCGATCAGTTCATTTACGGTCCGGGTACTGTAGTTCAGCCACTTGTGTTCTATGCCGAGTTCGAATTTGAATTCTTCCCGGAGTATGGTTTGCAGGTAGATCTGATTGGTCAGGTCGGTCACATCCAGGGTGATGTTGTTGATGTTCGGATCCGCACGGGTCTGGAAGTTCTGCGCGATCAGGGCATAGTTGATTTCCTCGTCAAAACTGTTGAAACTGGAATTTACCCCAAAACTCCAGTAGCTTCCCTTGTCGATGTAATACCGGGCGTTATAGCGAACGTGGTCCCCGAGGATCAGGTCCAGGGAAACCACATCATCGTTGGTCAGCAGGTTTTTGTGGGTGAGGTTGATCAGTGCGGCGCTTTTATAGAGATCGTCGTAATGGGCACTCACCCGGATGAAGGTACGCACGGGGTTTTCACGGAGTTTGAGGATGAGGTCTTCTCCGATCCCGTTGGATACGAGCTCATACCTGATGGTGTTGAAGTTCCCGGTGGCCGACAGATTGGAGATGCCCTGTCGAAGCTTTTCAAATGAAATCCGTTCGTCCAGGTCAAACCGGAGTTTTCCTTTGACATAGCCCCGGGAATACGTGCTGTTCCCCTGAAGGATCAACCGGTTGATCAGGAGGGAATCACACCTGTCCTGAACCGGCGGGCGCGGATCCGTGGACTCCTGCCTTTCGGCCACTTCGAGGAGCGCCTCCCAGGCCTTCCTGGCGGCCCTTGTCCCTTCCCTTATGATGCTGTCACCCATGTCAAACCCAATCACACTGTACTGGTCCATTTCAGGCTTGATATAAATATCGGTCCGTTCAGCTTTCTCCTTCATTTGCCCTACGGTGCGATAATTGTTGATCTGCAAAAGGATTTCCGAGGCGGACTGCAGGGATTCCCGATCCCGTAATCCATGCTGGACATCGACCCCGATAACCAGGTCGGCCCCCATGGCCCGCACCTCATCCACGGGATAATTGTTCAGGACCCCCCCGTCGATCAGGATACGCCCGTCCACCTCCATCGGTTCAAAAAGGGAGGGCAGGGTGCCGCTTGCCATGATGGCCTCCGGGAGATACCCCTCATTCAAAAGGAGTTCCTCACCTGTTTCCACATCCGTGGCAATACAGAAAAAAGGGATGGGCAACTGGTTGAAGTCGCGCACATCCTTCACGTGGTAAAGGACCCTGACCAGTTCGTTATAGATGTTCTGCCCCCCTGAAAAAGCGGCGGGAATGGAAACTTTGAACTTGCTGAAGGGAAGGGTAAGCGCATACCGTTCCGCAGCCTCCTTCTCGTAGAAGGTCTTGGCAGAGCGCGGGAGGTTGTCCTGTATGAGCTGGTCAAAATCGGTGTTGCGGAAAATGGAATCAAGTTGTGCAGTGGTATAGCCCGAGGCGTAGAGTCCTCCGACAATGGCCCCCATACTGGTACCCCCGATAAAGTCGATGCGTACCCCGGCCTCCTCAATCACTTTCAAAGCCCCGATGTGCGCCATCCCCTTGGCCCCGCCCCCACTGAGTACCAGCCCAACCTGCAGGTCCTCCTTCAGGGGTGCATCCGCCTGCGCCCGAAGAAACAGGGGAGATAAGGTCAGCAAAAGGAGCAGGTAGCGCATAAGGCAACTTAAGTTACTTCATTCCCGTAAACTTTCATAAACTTTCCTGGCTTTTGAGGGTCCCACCACGGCTGTGAGGTCCTCCAGGGAGCTTTCCCGGATTCTTTTGACCGATTTGAATTTTCTCAAGAGATCTTGTGCGGTTTTCTGGCCAATGCCCTCAATGCCTTCCAGAACAGAGCTAATCGCCGCTTTGCTACGTTTGTTGCGGTGGAAGGTGATCCCGAAACGGTGTGCCTCATTGCGCAGCTGCTGGATCACCCGGAGGGTTTCGGACTTCTTGTCGAGGTAGAGGGGAATCGGGTCCCCGGGAAAATAAATCTCCTCCAGGCGCTTGGCTATCCCGATGATGGAAATTTTCCCCCTCAGGCCCAACTTTTCCAGGGGCTTCAGTGCTGCAGAAAGCTGTCCTTTGCCTCCATCGATCACGATGAGCTGGGGTAGGGATTCCCCTTCCTCAAGGAGGCGGCGGTACCTGCGGAACACCACTTCCGTCATGGAAGCAAAGTCGTCCGGCCCGGTGACCGTTTTGATATTGAAATGCCGGTATTCCTTTTTTGCAGGTTTGCCGTCCCGGAATACCACACAGGCAGCCACCGGATTGCTTCCCTGGATATTGGAGTTGTCAAAACATTCGATATGCCTGGGCTGCTCGGGGAGGCGGAGGTCTCGCTTCATCTGGTCCATCAGCCGCCTGACGTGACGATCCGGATCGGTGATTTTTATTTGTTTGAAACGCTCCTGACGGTAAAAGCGGGCATTCCGCTCCGAAAGGGCGACGATCTTTCTTTTGTCCCCCTGTTTGGGAACCGTGGCCCTGATATCGCCCGGCAAAGGGACCGGAAAAGGCAGGAATACCTCTTTGCAGGTCGACTCAAACCGGTCCCGCAGGTCTACAATGGCCAGGGAAAGCAGGTCTTCGTCTGTTTCTTCCAGTTTCTTCCTGATTTCCATCGTATGGGAACGCACCACCAGTCCGTGGCTAATTTGCATGTAATTCACATAGGCATGGGTGGCATCCGAGACGATGGAAAAAACATCCACATCGGAAATTTTTGGGTGCACCACCGTGGATTTCGACTGGTAGTTTTCCAGCACTTCGATTTTCTCCTTCATCCGCTGGGCTTCTTCAAACTGCATCTCGGCCGCAAGCTGCTTCATGCGCTTTTTGAAATAGTGAAGGGAGCTCCTGAAGTTCCCTTTGATGATCTCCCGGATATCAGCTACCTGTCGCTGGTAGGATGCCTCGTCCTGTAAGCCCTCACAAGGACCCAGGCAGTTCCCCAGATGGTATTCCAGGCAACGTTTATACTTCCCGGCCGCTATTTTCTCCTCAGACAAATCGTAGTTGCAGGTCCTTAGCGGATACACGCTCTTGATTAGGTCCAGCAGCGCCCGCACTGTTTTCATTTGGGTGTAGGGCCCATAGTATTCGGAACCATCCCGGATCCGTTTTCGCGTTGGAAAAATCCTGGGGAAGCGCTCATTTTTTATGCAAAGCCAGGGATAGGATTTGTCATCGCGCAGCAGAACGTTATAGCGGGGCTGGTGTTCTTTGATCAGGTTGTTCTCCAACAATAGGGCGTCGGATTCCGTGGGAACGACAATGTGTTTGATCTTCCGGATCTTTCGTACCATGACCCGGGTTTTCCCATTCTGGTGGCTTTTGGTGAAATAGGAGCTAACCCTTTTCTTGAGGCTTTTGGCCTTACCCACATACAGAAACGATCCATCGGCGTCGAAAAACTGGTACACACCGGGGCTGTCCGGGAGGGTTTTCAGTTGAACTTCTATGGGCAGGGTACTCATATGTTGGAAACGACATTACAAAGATACGTTTACACGGGGTTTTTACGCTGAAACGAGGTTTTGGGGGGAGTAAAGTTACCCAAAGCAGGCAGGCTGCATGGGTTTTGCAGGTTTGTTTAAGAATTTTGTCCTTCCAAGTGCGATCAAAACAAGCCTTAGTCTCTTGATAAAAAGCACTTTAACCCACGAAACACCTCTGTTAAAACCGTTTAAAAAGTATCAACAAATGGTTAACAAAGTCATAAAAATGTGCATTTCATCGATATTATGGCACACTTAATAGTTAGGATAATCTTTTTTTTACATATATTTAAACCATCAAACAAGCACTTCATGGACAATTATCTCATCACCCTTGGCATGTACCTCATTTTGATGCTATTCTTTAAACTCTACGTGACCGTAACAGCCAAAGAATAGGTATTAACAAGATTTTACCTACCCCAAGCGTGTATGATCGAAGGCTATGCTGAAAAACAAGCTTCGGTTACACTTCGCTGAGCAGCGCACCTCCCTTCCTCCCGAATCCCGGGAACAAAAAAGCCTGGCCATCGCCAATCGCTGCCTGCAACTTCCCATCTGGGAGTACCAGTACTACCATCTCTTTCTAAGCATTCCCGATAAAAATGAGGTAGACACCTCTTTCCTGCTGACCATTCTACAGGGTAAGGACAAAGACATCGTTGTTCCAAAAGTGGGCAGAGCGGGTGAACTGGACCATTACCTGCTGACCGATGCCACCGTTTTTAAGACCAGTACTTGGGGAATCCCGGAGCCCGTTTCCGGGGTTCAGATACCCCCCGAACAACTCGATGTGGTTTTCCTCCCCTTGCTGGCTTTCGATCGGCATGGATATCGCGTTGGCTACGGAGGAGGCTTCTACGACCGCTTTCTGGCCCGCTGCAGGGAAGGCATACTGAAAGTGGGGCTTTCCTATTTCGAACCCGTGGAGAAGATCAGTGACCTCCATTCAGGAGACCTGCGCATGGACTATTGCGTGACCCCGGAAAAGACTTATTCTTTCTGAGGGATGGGTTTGGCAAAGGCTTTTTTGTTGAAAACCAGCAGGATCCCCACCCCGGTGCTTATGGCCGTGTCGGCAATGTTGAAAACAGGCTCGAAAAACCGGAAGGCCTGCCCGCCAATCCACGGGACCCATTCGGGCCAGGTTGTATCGATGAGCGGGAAGTAAAGCATGTCCACTACTTTACCGTAAAACAACGCGGCATAGGGCTCATCGGACCCGAGGGTAGCGATCTGCCCATAACTGTGGTCAAAGACCTGGCCATAAAAGACCGAATCTATGATATTTCCCACAGCCCCGGCAAAGATCAGGCTCACGGCCAGGACCAGGGTAGTGTTGGCTTTTTTACGGAGAATATCCCAGAGCCAGTATCCGATGCCGCCGATGGCAAACAACCTGAATACCGTCAGGATCAATTTGGCGCTTTTTTCGGAAACCGGGAGCAGATCGCTCAGCTTGGTTCCCCAAGCCGCCCCTTCATTCTCGATAAATAAGATCCGAAACCAGGAAAATACCTCAACGGACTCGCCCAGTTGGAAATGCGTCTTTACATAAATCTTGCTGAGTTGATCTGCCAGGAGCAATAGCAAGATCAGCAAAAGGGATTTTTTCAGGTGCATCCAGTACGTATGATTGGGTCAAAAATAGGGATTAAATACCAATTGAACCGGGGTGCCGCCAGACTGGTTCAGGGTTTGTAATGCACGGAGATATCCCCCTGGGTGCTGTACAATTTAAGATGGTGGTCCCCCTGGGGCAAAGGATCCAGCCTGACTTCCCCATACCTGGATTCGGCCTCCACCACGCCGGACTTCAGATGGGCTACGATGGGGGCTTTTCCGGTTCGCACTTCCGTATTCTCCGCCGAATGGGACAAATCGCAAAGGCCGTCGTTGAATACGATCTTAAGATCCCGGTACCTCCCGGAGGTGGAAACCTCGCAACTACGGGCTGTGAGTAAGATTCGCTGGTCATGCGGCAGGGTTACCCTCATGCTTACGGAAACCACCTTGTGAGCACCCAGCTTATCATTGGGAAACCGGAATTCCGGGCTGAAGCGGGTCTCGAGATAGAGCGTTTTCCCGGCCTCCCGAAAACTGACCAGAAGGCCCTTTTCGTATTCTCCATCCATCCGTGCCTCTACCGAAACCTCCCTGGTATCAGCAGTTTCCAGGACAACCCTGTAAGACAGGTTGCCGTCGATGTTTATGGTGGAGATTTCAGGGTTGACCAGGGTCTTGGTAACCCGCTTCTGACCCTGCGAGGAGCTTGTTCCAAGGAACAGGAACACGAGCGAGAAGAGGCAGGTCCCCTTTAAAAGAAAGCGCCCCTCGGGGCGCCTGTCCTTATTTTTGCATGTTTTTTGCTTCAATACTGAGGGTCGCATGGGGAACAAGCTTGAGGCGTTCCTTGTTGATAAGCTTCCCGGTTACCCGGCAAATACCATAGGTTTTGTTTTCGATCCTGAGCAGGGCATTTTTGAGGTCCCTGATGAATTTTTCCTGTCGGATGGCAAGCTGCGTGTTCGCTTCCTTGCTCATGGTCTCAGACCCTTCCTCGAAAGCCTTGAAGGTGGGGGAGGTGTCATCCGTCCCATTATTGCCATCGTTCATATAGGAACTCCTCAATAGTTCAAGATCCTTTTTTGCCTTTTCAATCTTCTTCTCGATAATGGTCCTGAATTCTTCAAGCTCTTTATCGGTGTACCTAACTTTTACATCTTGTCCCATAGTCTTAATGTTTTTGGATAAACAATTTGGTGTTCACCTCATCAAATGCGATGGCCGTCCCCTCATCCAGCTTTTCTTCAAATTCCAGGTCTGCCGTCAGGGTTTCTGATTTAATGTACTGCAAATTGCTTAAAACGGCGTTCTCAACCGTTTTGTTTTTCAAAAATTTAATATCAATCTTATCTGTCACTTCAAAACCTGACTCCTTTCTGAGGTTTTGAATCCTGTTCACCAGTTCCCGGGCGATACCTTCTTTCCTTAGGTCATCGGTAATGGTCACATCCAGGGCTACCGTAAGGGAGCCGGAGGAAGCCACCAGCCATCCTTCGATATCCTGGGAACTTATTTCTACATCTTCTAACTGTAATTTAATGCTTTTATTTTCCAGATCAAGGACTATTTCGCCTTCCCGTTCGATTTTCTGGATGTCTTCCTGGGTCAGCCCCGCCACCGCCTTTGCAATGGCTTTCATGTCCCTGCCGTACCGGGGTCCAAGGGTCTTAAAATTGGGTTTGATACGCTTCACCAGGATTCCGGAAGCATCGTCCAGCAACTCGATTTCCTTGACGTTTACCTCGGATTTAATCAGGTCTGCCACCGCCTCTATCTCGCCCTTCTGGCGGGGATCCAGCACGGGGATCATAACTTTTTGCAGGGGCTGCCGCACCTTTATCTTTTCCTTCTGCCGGATCGAAAGTACCAGGGATGTAATGGTCTGTGCCTTCAGCATTTTTGCTTCCAGTTCCTTGTTGATCAGGGCACTGTCTGCCTCAGGGAAATACGCCAGGTGGACGCTTTCGTGACCTTCCCGGATCACACCGCCCATCAGGTCCCGGTAGAGCTGTTCCATAAAGAACGGTGCTATTGGCGCCGCCAGCTCGGAAACCGTTTTCAGGCAGGTGAACAGCGTCTGGTAGGCAGAGACCTTATCCTGTCCGTAATCCCCCTTCCAAAAACGCCTGCGGCAAAGCCGTACATACCAGTTACTGAGGTTTTCCTGAACGAAATCAGAGATCATGCGGGCTGCCCTGGTCGGCTCGTACTCCCCGTAAGCCTTATCCGTTTCCAGGACCAACGTATTGAGCTCCGACAGGATCCACCGGTCGATTTCCGGTCGTTCTGCGATGGGGATTTCAGCTTCTTCATAGATAAACCCATCGATATTGGCGTACAGGGCGAAGAAAGAATACGTGTTGTAAAGGGTGCCGAAAAACTTCCGCTTCACCTCCACGACCCCATCCATATCAAATTTCAGGTTGTCCCAGGGGTTGGCATTGGAAATCATATACCAGCGCGTGGCATCCGGCCCGTGGGTTTGCACCGTCTCAAAGGGATCCACCGCATTTCCCAGGCGTTTGGACATTTTCTTTCCATCCTTATCAAGTACCAGGCCATTGGAGACCACATTCCTGTAGGCGATGGAATCAAATGCCATGGTGGCAATGGCGTGCAGGGTATAGAACCAGCCCCGTGTCTGATCTACCCCCTCGGCGATGAAATCGGCCGGGAAACAGGCCCCCGAATCGATCAGGTCCCGGTTTTCAAAAGGATAGTGCCACTGGGCATAGGGCATGGAACCGCTGTCAAACCAAACATCGATCAGGTCGCTTTCCCGTTTCATAGGTTTTCCCGAGGGTGAAACCAGGGTTATGGCGTCCACAATATTCTTGTGCAGGTCGATGCGGTCGTAATTTTCTTCCGACATGTCCTCCGGGTCAAAATCCGGGAAGGGGTCGGTTTCCTGAAAGCCGGCGTCCATCGCCTTTTTTAGTTCTGCCTTGAGCTGGGCCACCGATCCTATCATCAGTTCTTCCTGCCCGTCCTCAGTCCTCCAGATCGGCAGGGGAATCCCCCAGTAGCGGGATCGGGAGAGGTTCCAGTCATTGGCGGTGGAAAGCCAGTTTCCGAACCGGCCCTCACCCGTAGCTTTCGGTTTCCAGTTGATCTCCTGGTTGAGTTCATACATGCGGTCCCGGACCTCGGTCACCTTAATAAACCAGGAATCCAGGGGGTAGTAGAGCACGGGTTTGTCGGTTCTCCAGCAATTCGGATAACTGTGAAGGTACTTTTCGACCTTGAAGGCTTTGTTCTCTTCCTTCAGCCGTATGGCAATCTCAACATCGACAGAGCGCTGCGGAGCTTCTCCTTCCTCGTAATATTCGTTCTTTACATACCTGCCGGCGAGCTCCCCCATTTCCGGACGGAACCTTCCCTGCAAATCGACTAGGGGAACCGGATTTCCCGATTCATCCAGCACCAGCATGGGAGGCACAGGCGGGTCGGCTTCTCTGGCGACCTGCATGTCATCCGCTCCAAATGTCGGGGCGGTGTGTACAATTCCCGTTCCATCTTCCGTGGTGACAAAATCGCCCCCAATCACCCGGAAGGCATTTTCCGGATGCTCGTATGGCTGGGCGTAATCCAGCAACTGCCTGTAGCGGATCCCGAGCAATGCATCCCCTTTAAAGTCTGCAAGGACGCGGTAGGGTATCTTTTTATCCCCGGGGGTATATTCCGGCCAGGCCCCGTCTTCGGGCACCTCCTCGAATTTCCCGCCGAACTGAAGGGATACGAGCGCTTTGGCGAGAATTACCTTGATAGGCTCATAGGTATACTGGTTGTAGGTTTGCACCAGTACATAATCGATTTTTGGCCCTACTGTCAGTGCCGTATTGGAAGGAAGGGTCCAGGGGGTGGTGGTCCATGCCAGGAAGTAGATTTTTCCCGACTCCTCCCTGAGAAACGCAGGCAGGGTATCGGCTACAGCCTCGAACTGGGCCGTTACCGTGGTATCGGTTACATCCTGATAGGTGCCCGGTTGATTGAGCTCATGGGAGCTTAGCCCCGTGCCTGCCTTGGGGGAATAGGGCTGTATGGTATACCCCTTGTAGATGAGCCCTTTGTCATAGATCTCTTTCAGCAGCCACCAAACCGTTTCCATATACTTCGGCTTATAGGTTATATAGGGGTCACTCATATCCACCCAGTACCCGATTTTTTCGGTCATGTCATTCCAGACATCCGTGTACCTCATGACCGCCTTTTTACAGGCCTCGTTATACGCCTCAATGGATATTTTGCTGCCGATATCTTCCTTGGTAATCCCCAGCTCCTTTTCCACGCCCAGTTCAATGGGCAGACCATGGGTGTCCCACCCGGCCTTGCGCTTTACCTGGTAGCCCTTCATCGTCTTGTAGCGGGGGAAGATATCCTTGATGGTCCGTGCCATCACATGGTGAATCCCGGGCATGCCGTTGGCCGAAGGCGGCCCTTCGTAGAACACGAATGGCGTACCCCCTTCCCGCGTACGGATGCTTTTTTCGAAAATCTTTCCGGATTTCCAGAATTTCAGCGTTTCTTCAGCAACCTTCGGGAGATCCAGTTTTTTGTATTCTTTGAACTTCATCTGGCGCCAGGATATTCAGTACCTTATTTTTCTGAAATGCGCAAAATTAGTGAATTTAACCGTAAACTTCCTGCATTTCCCCAGGGAATCACCCCATCGGGTCTTTCCATTTAGAACTGTACATTAAGCCCGGCAATGACATTGAGTCCGGGTGCTGCAATCCCGGAAGAGTACGGGCGGTAGCGCTGGTTGGTCAGGTTTTCAACGGCAAAGGTGAGCTGGTACCGGTCCCAGAGGGTATAGGAAGATCGGAAGTTCAGGGTATACCAGGAAGGGGAAAAGGGGTTCCCCTGCGCATCTGCAGCGTAAATAAAGGGTTTGTTGCGTTCCGAGATCGCCAGATCCTCATACGGGATTTCCCCATTGTAGTTGAAGACCAGGGCCAGCTTCCAGGGGTATTTGGCCCAGCCCAGCTGCAGGTCCCCAAAGGTTGGGGCCACATGGCGCCCTGGTGAAGTGCTGCCGTCTTCCTCCTCTGTTTCCCCTTCGGCCAGGGTAAGGTTCCCCTTCAGGGACCAGAATTCTGTGAGGGTGGCATCAAAACCCAGCTCCAGGCCGTAAACAAAAGCATCGGCAGCATTTTGAATGGCCTGCACATTGCTGGGTTCCCCATTGTATTCGATGGTGCGTTCCCCGTTTAAAGCAAAATCCCGCCTTACCATGGCATTCGAAAGATAGGTGTAATACACGGACCCGGTCAGCACCACCTTGTCCCTGATATTCTGCCGGATCCCGGCTTCCACATTGTAGGCATACTCGGGCTCCAGGTCCGGATTGGGGACCACCACGGATCCGGGCTCCGAATCAAAGACCTTTCCAATGTCGTCGATGTTCGGGGAGCGGAACCCCGTGGAGGCATTTGCGGTGACCTGGGTGTTCTGGCGCACGAACCAGCTGATCCCAAGGCTTCCCGTGACGGCACCATTGTTGAGGCGGGCCTCCTCAAAAGGAAACGGGTAATAGGTGCGGTCAAATTCGGCATCGATCCAGAAATGGCTGTACCTGAGCCCGGACATGACCGTCAGGTTGGGCTTCCAGCGGTAGGTCGCGTTGGCGTAGGCCGCCAGGCTGGTCCAGGTCGAACCATCCGGGTAGCGTGAAGGGCCAGGCTGAATCGCACCGGTTACAATATTTTCCTCGCTTCCCTCAGAAGCTACCAGGTTGCCGACATATTCCGCCCCGTAAAAAAGGCTGATATTCCCAATTTTCCGGTTTTCGAAATCCAGGTTCAGGGAAAATGCATCCACCTGTTCCCGGGTCCTGTAGCGTATGTCGTCCCCGAAATTCCGGTCGTTCCGGCTCTCCTCAAAATACTGGTAGGCAGCGGTGACCTTCATCCGGTCGTAAAAGGTGCTTTTGCCCCGGTGGGCTGCCTGAAGGTTTCCCATACCCCAGACCTGAGGTCCGTAAAACCATTCGGCAGACCTGAGTCCCGCCTCGTTGTCCGAGGGCCGGATCAGCCTGTCGTAGCGCGGGAAATCCGAAGTTTCGGAATAGTGCAATCCCAGATCGAATGACCAGCGATTGCTGGGCCGGAACCGGATTTTTTGCATGAAGTTCCACTGCTGGTAGCCCGAAGGGACCTGTTTCCTGGGGTCATCGTTTTCTTTTAAAACATCTGCTCCCCCTTCACGGACAATGTAGGATGGCCTTAGGTAGGAATCCGGACCGTGAACCCCCATGCGCAGGTCTCCAAACGAATTGTAGGTGACGCTGCTGAGAAAGGCCCATTTTTCCCACCCCAGGGCTACATCTCCGTGGATCGTCTGTTCCCCGGAGGCCGAGGCTGTCCGGTAAGAGGCATTTCCATCGACCTCCAGGGTATCGGACTGGGAGAACCTGGGCGTCCGGGTGTAGAAATTCATCACCCCCCCAATGGCGTCGCTGCCATAGATCACCGACCCGGGCCCGAAGATGACCTCCGTGCTGCGAACTGTGTACGGATCCAGGGAAATGACATTCTGTATGTTACCCCCCCGGAA
>JAWWDW010000005.1:0-18939 GCA_033719735.1 Robiginitalea sp.
AGCGGCAATAGCCATTTTGATAGCTCTCCGGTAGGAAATCCTGCTCTCGACCTGACGCGCAATACTCGCTGCCACCAGGTTGGCATCCAGTTCCGGACGCTTGATCTCAAAGATGTTGATCTGAACCTCCTTGTCGGTGATCTTCTTCAACTCTTCCTTGAGTTTATCGACCTCCTGTCCGCCTTTCCCGATGATGATCCCGGGGCGGGCAGTTGTGATGGTCACTGTGATGAGCTTCAGGGTCCGCTCTATAATCACCCGGGAAACGCTCGCTTTGGCGAGGCGCGCATGGATATACTTCCGGATTTTCTCGTCTTCCGCAAGCTTGTCTCCATAATCGTTCCCGCCGTACCAGTTGGACTCCCAGCCGCGGATGATCCCGAGACGATTACCTATTGGATTCGTTTTCTGTCCCATATTCTAATTAGCTATCTGACTTTCTGCATTATTTCTGGATCCCAAGACCAGTGTTACGTGGTTGGAACGCTTTCTGATTCTGTGAGCCCTTCCCTGAGGTGCAGGACGAAGGCGCTTTAGCATCCTTCCGCCATCCACCCGGATTTCCTTTACAAAAAGATCTGCCTCCTCAATGTCGGCATCCTCGTTCTTCACCTGCCAGTTGGCAATGGCAGAAAGCAGGAGCTTCTCCAGCCTCCTGGAGGCCTCCTTGGAATTAAACCGGAGGATCGCCAGGGCCTTCTCAACATCTTCGCCTCGGACCAGGTCCGCTACCAGCCGCATTTTCCTGGGAGAAGTAGGGCAGTTGTTCAGTTTGGCGTATACCAACTGGCTCCTCTCTTCCTTAAGCCTTTCAGCCATTTGTTTTTTCCGAACACCCATAGCGCTTATTTTTTACCTTTATTTTTAGCACCGGCATGCCCCCGGAACGTTCGGGTTGGGGAAAACTCCCCCAATTTGTGCCCGACCATATTCTCAGTAACATATACCGGTACAAACTGCCGTCCGTTGTGCACTGCGATGGTAAGCCCCACGAAATCGGGGGTGATCATCGAAGCCCTGGACCACGTCTTGATGACGTTCTTTTTCCCGGACTCCAGGCTCTGCTGAATCTTCTTTTCAAGACTGTAGTGAACGTATGGTCCTTTTTTTAGGGAACGTGCCATGTCTTACTGTTTTATTTCTTTCTACGTTCTACAATATATCGGTTGCTGTCCTTGGTACGGGAACGCGTCCTGTAACCTTTGGCCGGGACTCCATTGCGGGATCTCGGGTGTCCTCCTGAAGCACGACCCTCTCCACCACCCATGGGGTGATCTACGGGGTTCATCGCCACTGGACGGGTACGTGGCCTTCTACCCAGCCAGCGGCTGCGCCCGGCTTTACCGGAAACGATAAGCTGGTGGTCTGAGTTGGATACCGCACCAATGGTCGCCAGGCAGTTCACCAGTATCATGCGGGTCTCCCCGGATGGCAACTTGATGGTGGCGTACTTGCCTTCACGCGCCATAAGCTGGGCAAAGGTACCGGCACTGCGGGCCATTACCGCTCCCTGACCGGGGCGGAGCTCGATACAGGAGATGATGGTACCCAACGGAATATCTGAGAGGGGAAGGGCATTCCCGATCTCAGGAGCAGATCCGGCTCCGGCATTGATCTTTTGCCCTACCTGCATTCCGTTCTGAGCGATCACATAGCGCTTTTCTCCATCCGTGTATTCCACCAGCGCGATAAACGCAGACCGGTTCGGGTCGTACTGAATGGACTTAACTTCAGCTGCCACATCCTGTTTATCCCTTTTGAAATCGATCACACGGTAACGCCTCTTGTGACCTCCGCCTTTGTAGCGCATGGTCATCTTTCCCTTGCTGTTTCGTCCACCCGATTTCTTCAGCGGCGCAAGCAGGCTTTTCTCCGGCTTGTCGGTGGTAATGGCGTCAAAGCCATTGACTACCTTAAAGCGCTGTCCGGGCGTGATCGGTTTTAATTTTCTGACTGACATGCCGTGTCTTTATAGATTACTGTAAAAATCAATTACATCACCATCCTCCACGTCAACGATGGCCTTCTTGTACGCATTGGTCTTCCCATGCTGGATTCCGGTCTTCGTGTAGCGGGTCTTCCGCTGAGGGCCGTAATTCATCGTGCGCACAGAAGTCACAGAAACTCCGTAGGCAGCCTCGACGGCTTCCTTGATCTGCAACTTATTGGCAGAAGGGTCCACCACGAAACCATAGCGGTTGTACAACTCACTATCTGAGGTCATTTTCTCGGTAATGATCGGTCTTATCAACACACTCATGATTTCCTATTTCTGATGATTGGACTGAATTCCTTCCAGGGCACCTTCCAAAAAGACAACGCTTTGCGCATTCATGATTTTGTAAGTGCTTAATTCTGAACTAGATACAACTTCAGACCCCTTCAAATTGCGCGACGACAAATATACGTTATTATTTGTATCGCCCAACACAAAGAGGGACTTTTTGTTCTCCAGCCCCAGGGCCTTCAGGACTCCGATGAAATCCTTGGTCTTCGGCTGCTCGAAAGTGAAGTCCTCCAAAACTACGATAGCGTTGTCCCTGGACTTGAGGCTAAGGGCCGATTTCCGGGCGAGGCGCTTCACGTTTTTGTTGAGCTTCTGGGTGTAGTCCTTGGGGCGGGGACCAAAGATCCTTCCCCCTCCGCGGAACACCGGGGACTTGATACTACCGGCACGGGCCGTTCCGGTCCCTTTCTGCTTTTTGATCTTGCGGGTACTGCCGGCAATTTCGCTACGCTCCTTGGATTTGTGGGTTCCCTGCCGTTGGTGCGCCAGGTACTGCTTGACGTCCAGGTAGATGGCGTGCTCGTTCGGCTCTATCTTGAAGACCTCGTCCGAAAGTTCCACTTTACGGCCGGTGTCTTTTCCTTTGATATCTAATACTGCAACCTTCATTACTTCTCGATTGTTATGTAAGCGTTCTTGTGACCAGGGACACATCCTTTAACTACCAGCAGGTTCTTTTCGGGAACCACTTTGAGTACGCGCAGGTTTTGCACGGTGACGCGTTCATTCCCCATTTGTCCGGCCATTTTCAAGCCCTTGAATACACGGGCAGGATAGGAAGCCGCTCCGATGGAACCCGGAGCCCTCAGGCGGTTGTGCTGGCCGTGGGTGGCCTGTCCGACACCGCCGAAACCGTGGCGTTTTACCACACCCTGGAAACCTTTACCCTTGGAGGTCCCAACCACGTCGACGAACTCGCCTTCCTGGAAAAGGTCCACCCCGATGGTGTCTCCCAATTTGAACTCTCCTTCAAAATCACGGAACTCGACAACTTTCTTCTTAGGAGAAGTGCCTGCCTTTTTGTAGTGGCCTTTTTCAGCCTTGTTGGCACGCTTTTCTGCCTTGTCATCGAAACCGAGCTGAAGGGCATTGTACCCGTCTACCTCTTCGGTTCTGACTTGGGTAACGACACAGGGGCCTGCCTCGATGACGGTGCAGGGAATGTTTTTCCCGTTCTCGTCAAAGATGCTGGTCATGCCGATTTTTTTTCCGATTAACCCAGACATACGTATTTAATTAAAAAATTAGTATTCGGGACCTGAAATTTTAGATTTTGCTCCGGCTCAAAGCGGCCGGTAAAACCAAATTTCACCTCCCTTGTTCAAACAATTTTCAATCTCTTTTTCCGACAAAAAAACAGGGCCAAAAATAATTCGACCCCGAATGTATTTTTGTTGCCGTTTTTCCTTCGCTCGAAGCTCCGGACATGTCGTGGAAGGACGCACCTTCCTGTTTGTTCGGTTCCCATGCGCCTGGCGCGTGGGCTCCCGCTATGCTTTCGTCACACTTTGATCTCCACCTCAACCCCGCTGGGAAGCTCGAGCTTCATCAGGGCATCGATGGTCTTGGACGAAGAACTGTATATATCCAGCAGGCGCTTGTACGAACTCAGCTGGAATTGCTCCCGCGACTTTTTATTCACGTGGGGCGAACGCAACACGGTGAATATTTTTTTGTGCGTGGGAAGCGGGATCGGACCGGTGACTACCGCTCCGGTTGTCTTAACCGTTTTCACAATCTTCTCTGCAGACTTGTCCACCAGATTGTGGTCGTACGATTTGAGTTTTATTCTGATTTTCTGACTCATCCTTGACGAAAAATTAAGCGGTTACACCTTTGGTTGCTTTAATAACTTCTTCTGCAATGTTCGAAGGGGTTTCCGCGTAGTGGGAAAACTCCATGGTAGATGTGGCCCGTCCTGAGGAAAGCGTCCTCAGCGCAGTCACATACCCGAACATCTCCGAAAGCGGCACTTCCGCTTTGATCACTTTGGAACCAGCCCTGTCAGACATATTGTTCACCTGGCCACGGCGCCGGTTCAGGTCCCCTACGATATCCCCCATGTTCTCCTCAGGGGTGAGCACCTCCAGCTTCATGATAGGCTCCAGGAGGGCCGGACGGCAGTTTTTGGCCGCCTCTTTGTATCCGATCTTTGCAGCCAGTTCAAAGGACAGGGAATCCGAATCCACAGGGTGGAAAGACCCGTCCTTGAGGGTCACCTTCAGGCTGTCCATTTCAAATCCGGCCAGAGGCCCGTTCTTCATGGCTTCCTTAAATCCTTTCTCTACGGAAGGAATGTATTCTTTAGGGATGTTACCACCCTTGATTTCGTTGACGAATTCCAGACCCTGGGCTCCTTCCTCAGCAGGCTCCATGGTAAAGATGATGTCCGCAAACTTACCACGTCCACCGGTCTGCTTCTTGTAGACCTCTCGGTGGTCGTTGGAAGCCGTGATCGCTTCCTTGTATTCCACCTGGGGTTGCCCCTGGTTCACCTCTACCTTGAATTCCCGCCTGAGGCGGTCCACGATGATGTCCAGGTGCAGCTCTCCCATCCCGGAGATGATGGTCTGCCCGCTGGCCTCATCGGTCTTCACCTGGAAGGTCGGGTCTTCCTCCATCAGCTTGGCCAGCGCCATGCCGAGTTTGTCCACATCCGCCTTGGTCTTTGGTTCCACGGCGATACCGATTACCGGATCCGGGAAGATCATGCTTTCCAGGACGATCGGGTGTTTCTCATCACAGAGGGTATCCCCTGTCTTGATATCTTTAAATCCTACCGCAGCTCCGATGTCCCCCGCAGAAATCGATTCGATCGCATTCTGCTTGTTGGAGTGCATCTGGTAGATACGGGAAATACGTTCTTTGTTTCCGGAACGGGTGTTCAGCACATAGGACCCCGCATCCAGCTTACCTGAATAGCAGCGGAAGAACGCCAGGCGGCCCACAAAGGGGTCTGTGGCGATCTTAAAGGCCAGTGCCGAAAACGGCTCCTTGGGGTCCGGTTTCCGCAAAACAGGGGCTTCCGTGTCCGGGTTGGTCCCTTCGATAGCCTCTTTATCCAGGGGGGAAGGCAGGTAGCGGCAAACGCAATCCAGCAGGAACTGCACCCCTTTGTTCTTGAAAGCCGATCCACAAACCATGGGGATGATACTCATATCCATCACCGCGGCCCGGAGGGCGGCATGTACTTCGTCTTCCGTAATAGAATCTTCATCCTCGAAGAACTTCTCCATCAGGTTTTCATCGTACTCAGCCACCGCTTCGATCAGCTCGGCCCGGTACTGATGCACCTCTTCCTTCATTTCTTCAGGGATATCCACAACATCGAAGGTAGAGCCCATATCGTGCTCATGCCATACGATCGCGCGGTTCTTCACCAGGTCCACGATCCCTTTGAAGTCAGCCTCATCCCCAATCGGCAAAACGATTGGCACGGCATTGGACTTGAGCATGTCCCGCACCTGCTGGCAAACTGCCAGGAAGTCAGAACCCTGCCGGTCCATCTTATTGACGAATCCCATCCGGGGAACCTTGTAGTTGTCCGCCAGACGCCAGTTGGTCTCAGACTGGGGCTCCACGCCATCAACAGCGCTGAAGAGGAATACCAGTCCGTCAAGTACCCTGAGGGAACGGTTCACCTCCACGGTAAAGTCCACGTGGCCGGGAGTGTCTATAATATTAAAGTGGTAGGGCTGGGTTTCATCGGTGGGCTGCCCATTCTTGAGCGGAAAGTTCCAGGTACAGGTGGTAGCAGCGGAGGTAATGGTGATTCCCCGCTCCTGCTCCTGTTCCATCCAGTCCATGGTGGCGGCACCGTCGTGCACTTCGCCGATCTTGTGGCTCACCCCTGTATAGAAGAGGATACGCTCCGTAGTGGTGGTCTTTCCGGCATCGATGTGAGCCGCAATTCCGATATTCCTTGTAAATTTTAAATCTCGAGCCATGTTGCTTAGAATCTGAAGTGTGAGAATGCCTTATTCGCCTCGGCCATTTTATGCGTATCTACCCGCTTCTTGACTGCAGCACCTTCTTCTTTGGCCGCCGCCAGAATCTCGGCAGCGAGCTTCTGGGCCATTGATTTTTCATTTCGCTTGCGCGCAAATGTAATAAGCCACTTCATGGCGGTGGAAATCTTCCGGTCCGGACGGATCTGCCTCGGGATCTGGAAGGTGGCACCCCCTACCCGGCGGCTCCTGACCTCCACGTGAGGCATGATGTTGGAAAGCGCGTCCTTCCAAATCTCCAGACTGGACTTCTCCTCGTCTGTCTTTTTCTGCTCCACGATGTCCAAAGCGTCGTAGAAAATCTTGAATGCGACGGATTTCTTGCCGTCCCACATCATCATATTCACAAAACGCGTCACCAGCTGGTCGTTAAACCGGGGGTCTGGCAACAGCGGTCTTCTTTTTGCCTGTCTTTTTCTCATTGCTGCTTCTTAAACTCGTGAATTACTTTTTGGGGCGTTTTGCACCGTACTTAGACCTGCGTTGCGCTCTTCCCGCCACTCCGGCGGTATCCAGTGCCCCGCGAACGATATGGTACCTAACACCCGGCAAATCTTTCACCCTTCCGCCTCTTACCAATACTATCGAGTGCTCCTGGAGGTTGTGTCCTTCCCCGGGGATGTAGGCATTCACCTCTTTCCCGTTGGTAAGGCGTACCCTGGCCACCTTCCGCATCGCAGAATTAGGCTTTTTAGGGGTGGTGGTATACACCCGGGTGCATACGCCTCGTCTTTGAGGACACGAATCCAAAGCAGCCGATTTACTCTTCTTGGTAATTGTGGCCCTTCCTTTTCGTACTAATTGTGAAATTGTTGGCATACTGTCAATTAAAAATCTAGCCCTGTTTAAGGGTCGGCAAATGTAGTGATAATTCCCTATAATTCAAACCCAACCCATTAATTTTGAAGGAATTTTTAAAACCGCTTTCGTGCCGCGGAACGATTCGGGTAAAACGGAAGCAAATGCCGGGCCTCCCATCTCCCCGGAAAACAGCCTTGTTGCAGCGCTTCCTGGCCTTTTTGCCAAGACAGCCTACAGCCCTTCAATACCCCTTGTTTGCCATCACAGGTATACCTTATGTATATACCTGTATGTATCTGCCATATTTCAATGAATTGTAAGGCGGGTTTCCCTCAACAGCAGAAAAGAAGTGAAGAAGAAAAAGAAACAAGATTCAGGAAAGATGCATGGATGGCCCTATTCGAATTTGGGGCAGGGGAAACAACAGCGATTTCCGGAAAAAAACCCGCAAAACAGAACACCCCAAAAGAAATGGACTTTACGGTTTCAACAATCTAAGAACCACCTCACTGACGATTTCTCAAAATAGGGAAGGCACAAAAAAAGAACCTCAATTAACACCGGCGGGCTTAAAGTTTTATTAAAATATGTTTGGATTATTAACATGAAATTAAGATTTTCGCAATTAGCTAATTCAAATAATTAAACAATGAGAACAAAATTGAATGGAATCTTGACGCTGTTGCTGGCGTTCGTTGTGCAGATTTCGTTTGCACAAGAAAAGACGATTTCAGGTACGGTCACCGATCAGGATGGCCTTCCCTTGCCTGGAGTTAACATTGTTGTTGAGGGCACCACAACAGGTACCCAAACCGACTTCGACGGTAATTACCAGATTCAGGCAAGCCCTGGACAGGTACTGCTCTTTACGTACATAGGGCAGCGGGAAGAGCGGAGAACGGTTGGTGCAGCTGACGTAATCAACGTCCAGATGGTCGAAGATGCGCAAGCCCTGGAAGAAGTAGTGGTAACAGCCCAAGGTATCAAGAGGGAAAAGAAAGCCCTGGGTTACGCCGTTACTTCGGTAGGTGCCGAGTCCCTTGAGCAAAGAGCTGAAGGGGATGTGGCCAGGGTACTGGCCGGTAAGGCTTCCGGGGTGCAGATCACTGCTGCCGGGGGTATGTCCGGATCCGGTACTGCTGTTACGGTTCGTGGCTTGAGCTCCTTTAGCGGGAGTAACCAGGCCCTCTTTATCGTAGACGGGGTTCCATTCAGTAACGATACAAACGCAGCGGGAGACTTTATCGACGGTAACGTCGGTTCTTCCCGTTTCCTCGATCTCGACCCTAACAACATCGAGAGTATTGAAGTACTTAAGGGTCTGGCAGCTGCCACCCTTTATGGTACGCTTGGTAAGAACGGGGTGATTCTGGTTACTACGAAAGCCGGTGCCGGCGGAGCTGGTGCCAGGAAAACCGAGATCACCGTAAACCAGTCATTCTTTACGAATGAAATGGCATCCATCCCCGATTACCAGAACGAGTACGGTAACGGTTTCGACCAGTCCTTCGGATGGTTCTTCTCCAACTGGGGGCCCAGCTTCCAGAGGGATGGCGTCGCCGGATGGGGCAACCAGGCCGCCATTGACGATCAGGGGACCCTGGAGCACCCGTACTCCAGTACGGCCGTAGCTTCTACCAGGGCAGCCTTCCCGGAACTACAGGGAGCCCGCTACGACTGGAAACCCTACAACTCGGTTGAAGAGTTCTTCCGCCCGGGCTTTGTTTCCAACACCAACGTAAACATCGCGGGAAGCACCCAGGACGGGAACACGAATTTTAATGTTAACCTCGGATACCTGGACGATCAGGGCTTTACTCCGGGTAACTCCCTGCAGCGCTTCAACCTCTCCGTAGGTGGGCGTTCGCAACTGTCCAATAAATTCACGGTACAGGCCACGGCCAACTATGCGCGTACGGACTACCGCACGCCTCCGATTGCCTCCTCAAGGGGTAACGGTACGGACGGTCTGTCAGTATACGGAAACGTTTTATTTACACCTATTTCAGTTGACCTGATGGGGCTGCCATTCGAAAACCCGATTGACGGTTCCAGCGTTTACTACCGGAATGGTAACGACATCATCAACCCGAGGTGGACCGCCAAAAACGTAACGTATAAGCAGCTGACCAACCGGGTAAACTGGACGGCTCAGCTGACCTACCAGATCAACGACAACCTGTCGGTGAACTGGAGGTCGGGTCTTGACTTCTACAACGAACGGAACGAGAATGGCTCCAACAAAGGGGGTGTGGAATTCACCCAGGCCATCTTCGGTTTCTACGACACGTATGACAATAACAACACCATCTGGGACCACTTCTTCTCCTTCAACGGGAATTACGACATCTCTGAGAAGATCGGTCTGACGTTCACCGCCGGTGCCACGTCCCGTTCGGACTTCTTCGACCAGTCGGGTGTTGCCAGTACAGGTCAGATCGTTTTCGGGGTGAAGCGCCACTTCAACTACGAAAACCAGCGTCCCATTCAATTCTCGCAGAAAAGGAATATCGTGGGGATCCTCGGACAGGCTACCCTGGATTATGACGATTTCCTCTTCCTGAACCTCTCTGCGCGTACAGACTGGGTTTCGAACCTGACTACAGAAAACAATAACAAAACCTATCCCGGGGTGAGTGTTTCCTTCCTGCCGATCAATGCATTTGACGGTACCTGGAACGATGCCATCGGAATGAATTACCTGAAACTGCGTGCCAGCTACGGTACCTCAGCCACCTTCCCGACAGGGTATCCGGTGGTGAACGTGATCGAGCAGACCACTCAGCGTTTCGTGGATCCGGCCTCAGGAGGCCTCCTGACAGTCAACCAGGTAGACAACTTCCGGGCCAACCCCGATCTGAAACCAGAGCTTCTTGAAGAGTATGAAGCCGGGATTGAAGGTCGTTTCTGGGACAGCCGGATTCAATTTGAGGCTACCTACTTCAACCGGGTCACCAACGACCTGATTGTAACCGAGCCGCTCTCTCCTTCCACTGGATTTAGCTTTACACAAAGTAACGTAGGGGAAATCCAGAACAAAGGATTCGAGGCCGACCTCGGCATCGATATCTTCCGCAGTGAGAATTTCAGCTGGAACTCCAGGGTGAACTTCTTTACCAACACGGAGACCGTTACCCAGCAGGACCAGGATTTCATCGCATACGCCGGATCGCTGGCCGTAGGAGGTGGACTCTTCCGCGGATCCAACGCAGCCATCGAGGGTGAATCCCTTGGTACCATCGTAGGTACGGCCATCGGACGGGACGAAAACGGAAACTTCCTGGTGAATGATGGTGGTAACTATGTGGTAGTAGAACAGGATGCAGACGGTAACGTGCCAATCATCGGGGATGCAGTTCCGGATTACACCATGAACTTCATCAACACCCTGCGGTACAAGAACTGGAACCTGAACTTCCAGATCAACCATGTGAGCGGTGGGGACATCCTCTCCAGTACTACTGCGGTATTGCTTGGACGGGGTCTGAGCGTGGAAACGGCTGATCGTCTGAATACGTATGTGTTGCCCGGTGTTAACCAAACCACAGGGGAGCCTAACAACCGTCAGATCAACAACTCCACCTACTACTTCACCAACCTGCTCTTCGGACCCACAGAGACCCGTATTTACGATGCTTCTGTGATCCGCCTGCAGGAGCTGTCCTTAGGGTACAGCTTCCCGAAGAAGTTCCTGGATAAGACGCCTTTTGGAGCACTCACCATTACTGCTCAGGGCTTCAACCTCTGGTACGATGCCTACAACATGCCTGACGGTGCCAACTTTGATCCCAACGTGGCCGGGGTTGGTATCAACAACGGACGTGGATTTGACTTTATCAACGGTCCGAGTTCACGGCGATATGGATTCAGTATCAAAGCGTCCTTCTAATAAAAATTGTTAATGATATAGTTATTATGAAAAGTCTGATAAAATATATTACGATTGTCTTTATTGCGGGAGGCTTATTGCAGTCCTGCGAGACGACAGACCTGGACTTGAGAACGAGTCCGAACGAACTGGCTTCTGACCAGGCAGATCCCAACCTGCTGTTGACCAGTGTTCAGCTGGCCTATGGGACGAACCAGCAAACCTTTAGCAACGTATCCGCTGAACTGACCCGGATAGACAACATGTTCGGAAGGGTATATTTCAACAACTACTCCGGTGCCACCACAAACGGGGTATGGGCACGGACCTATAGTAGTGGCGGAAATGGCGTCGGTGATGGGGTACAAGTAGGTATCCTCACCAACCTCCAGAACCTGGAGGCCCTGGATGCTGCCAATCCCGATCTGGATCTCTCATTCCACATCGGGGTGGCCAAGACCCTGTACGCCCACTCGCTGATGCAACTGGTGGATTTCCTGGGTGAGGCCGCCTTTACCCAGGCAGGAAACCCGGCAGAGTTCCCGGCTCCTGTTTTGGATGACGGCGAAACCGTTTACGACGGTGCCTTTGCCCTGCTGGGAGAAGCGAAAAACCTCCTGGAGGGAAATCCGTCCACCCTTGGAGCCTCGGACATCTACTACAACGGGGATACCGCAAAATGGGTGAAGCTGGTCGGAACGCTTCAAATGAAGTATCATATGATGAAAGGCCAGAACGCACAGTTCCAGGCCATCGCTGCGAACCCAGCAAATTACATCTCTTCTTCTGAAGATGATTTCTTCCTGCGGTACGGAACCAGCGAACTGCAACCTGACACCAGGCATCCGGATTATGCTGCGGACTATACCCCCTCCGGAGCAAACATCTACCAGTCCAACTGGCTGATGGAAACCATGCTGAACGAGGGAGGTACTGCAGATCCGCGGATCCGCTATTACTTCTACCGGCAGACGGACGAAACTCCCGGTGCCGGTGGTGTGGAACCGGATGAAGAAAGGTTGGCCTGTTCCCTGGCCCAGCCGCCACAGCACTATATCGACGGTGGATTTACCTACTGTTCTGTACCCAACGGATACTGGGGTCGTTCCCACGGTAACGACGAAGGTACGCCTCCGGACAACTTCTTCCGTACTGCGGTGGGGGTATATCCTGCAGGAGGACGGTTTGACGACAACAGCTTCGGCAACGTAGGCCTCGGCCTCGGCGGCGGAGGTGCCGGTATCGAACCCATTATCATGTCTTCCTATATAGATTTCTGGAAGGGATACATGGCCGGTTCCGATGCAGAGCGCAAAGCCTTTATGCTGGAAGGTATCGATAAGTCTATAACAACGGTACAGACTTTCGGCTCCTTGGATGGTGGAGCAGACTTCTCATTCGAGCCAGACGATGCTGATATTGCTGCTTATGTAGCTGAAGTAGACGCTGCTTACGACGCAAATCCGGACAATGTGTTTGCAGAGCAATATTTCATCACGCTTTACGGCGGGGCCACAGATGCCTGGAACTATTACAGGCTGACCGGATTCCCGAACACGTTGAATCCCAGCTGGGAGCCCAGCCCGGGTCCCTTCCCACTGACGATCTTCTTCCCGACGAATGAAGTGACCACAAACGTTAACGTTGATCAGAGGACCTCTCTTGATCAGCCGGTTTTCTGGAACAGCGGTGGATGCCCAACCTGTTATTGATATAAAACGCAAACCAAAAGGAGATGAACATGAAACTTCAAATAAATAGAATTACAATGTCAATACTGGCTGGGGCAGCGTTACTGTTCACGGCCTGTTCGGACGGCGATAACGTCATTGACGAAATCAACGCTAATGAAAAACGTGGCGCCGTTCTCAGAACTATCCAGATTCTTTCTGATGAGATCCCAATCGGCCAATCTGAGTCTTCTTTCGGGGTTGAGCTCGAGGTCCAGACAGAGGATGACGGAAAACTCGGGGAATTTGTAGAAGTTTACCTTGGCTTCCGGGACAATACGGTTGAAGAAGGCGGAACTGACCTCAGCAGGGATCAGATCCTGGTCGAAACGATCGACAGTTCTACCTGGACTATCGGAGAATTCGGATACCCCCGTTTCACTTATGAGATCACCCTGCCGGAAATGCTTTCCGCATTGGGCCTGGGTGATACTGACGTGGATGGTGGCGACCAGTTCGAAGTACGGTTTGAACTTGTACTTACAACCGGGGATCGGTACTCATTCGGAGATAATACAGGCACCCTGACAGGTTCCTTCTTCAGCTCACCCTTCCTTTACACCCCCACTGTGGTTTGTCCACCTTCTGCGCCGACTCCAGGAAACTGGACAGTAGACATGGGAGATGCCTTCGGTGATGGTTGGAACGGGGCTGCACTTCTCTTCGAGATCGACGGGGAAGTCACAGAAGTTTTCCTCGCCGATGGTGCTGCAGGAACGGAAACCGTAGTGGTACCCGATGGAACGGAGGTGATTTCCATTAAATTCCGTTCGGGAGACTGGGATGCTGAAATTACCTTTACGGTAACTTCGGCCAGCGGAAATGTGGTTGCTGAACAAGCTGAACCTTACACGACCAACCCGGTTCCGGATGTGGAACTCATTAACTACTGTAACCTGAACTATTAAAAATTAGTTCACACCATAACCAAAAGGCCCAAACAATGTTTGGGCCTTTACTTTTTCAGCCCTTTTGAAGGGTTCCTTCCTGTCCAATTTAGTACCTTTACCTCCCCAAAAAGGAATGATTTATGCCGTTCGGAGTGAGTATAGCCAGCCCGTGTTTAAAGCCTGTTAAGATCTCGATAACCTGCCTGTTTGCAGGAGTCCTGTCTGTCCTGGGGTGTAAAACGGACATGGATGGGAAAACAGAGGAAGCGGCCCTGGGTACCCCTAAGGTCTCAGAACCTGTTTTTACAAAGGTATCGCCCGATCAAAGCGGTGTGTATTTTGAAAACCGCATCCAGGAGAACCTGTCCACCCTGGAGAACCTCTTTGATTTTGACTACTTCTATAACGGGGCCGGTGCCGGGGTCGCCGACCTGAACAACGACGGGCTTCTCGACATTTTCTTCTGCGGGAACCAGGTGCCCAACAAGCTCTTTATCAATAAAGGGGACCTGGTCTTTGAGGATGTTTCGGATGCGGCCGGGATCAACCAGGGAAAGCAATGGTCCAACGGGGTAGCCTTTGCAGATGTCAATGCGGACGGATGGCTGGATATCTATGTCTCCCAGGGCGGGCCGAACCCACGCCTGAAACGAAAGAACCTGCTCTTTCTCAACCAGCAGGACGGTACCTTCAAGGAGGTCGCCGAGGCGCTGGGGCTGGCCGATATGGGGATCAGTACCCAGTCCGCCTTTTTTGATTACGACCGGGACGGGGACCTGGACTGCGTCGTGATGAACGAAAACGAGTACTATGGGGCAGACCCCATCCTTTTGAACCGGCTTATCGAAGAAAACCCGGAAGCCCCCTGGTTCAACAGCTCCCACCTGTACCGCAATGACGGGGGCACTTTTACGGATGTGAGCCAGCAGGCAGGGATCCAACGGCCCATCTTCGGCCTGGGCCTTTCCGTGAGCGACATCAATGCAGACGGCTGGCCGGACATCTACCTGGCCAGTGATTACTACCTGCCGGATGCCCTGTTCATCAATAAAGGAGACGGCACGTTTGAAGATCGCGTCGAGGAATACACCCAGCAAATTTCTTACTACGGCATGGGGATCGACATCGCCGACATCAACAACGATGCCCTACAGGACATCTTTGTGCTGGATATGGCCTCCAGTGACCACTACCGCTCCAAAACCCTGATGGCCTCCATGGATGTGGCCCGGTTCAGCTACCTGACCGAGCGGGCTGGGTTTCACTACCAGTATATGTACAATTCCCTCCAGCTGAACATGGGCCAGAACCACTTCAGCAATATCGCCCAGCAGACCGGTATGGCCAGTACAGACTGGAGCTGGTCCGTATTGATGACGGACTTTGACCTGGATACGGACAAGGATGTGTACGTTACCAACGGATATCGCCGGTATGCCCTGGACAACGACCTGCAGCAACGCGTCTTCCAGGCCAAACAACAATACAAGAACAACGTGCCCCTGTCCGTAAAAACAGAACTCTACAGGAGCATGCCCTCAGAAAAGCTGCCCAACCTGCTGTTTGAAAACAAGGGCGGGATGTCCTTCGAGGAACGGGGGCAATACTGGGGACTGGGAGACCTGACCTTCAGCAACGGGGTGGCCATGGGCGACCTCGACAACGACGGCGATCCGGACCTGGTGGTGAACAATATGGATGAAAATGCATTTGTCTACAAGAACCAGGCCGTGGAACAGGGCCGGGGCAATTTCCTCAAGGTGGTCCCCGACGGAGCTACGTCCGAAGCGTTTCCCTCGGTAACCCTCTACCAGGGGGAAACCCGACAATTTATTGAGGCCCGGAGGGTACGCGGATACCGTTCCTCCCATGAACCGGCGGCGCATTTCGGGTTGGGAAGCGCCGTCGGGGCAGACAGTGTAGTGGTGCGCTGGCCCGATGGCAAACAAGTCGTCCTCAGGGATGTGGCTGCCAACCAGATCCTGCGTGTTTCCCATTCGGAGGGAACACCTGCTGAGGGCGTACCAACGGACAAGCCCCTTTTTGAATCCGTACCTCCCGGCGAGGCGGGGATTACCGCGGCGCATCGGGAGAATCCCTACAATGACTTTGAAACCGAAATCCTCCTGCCCTATAAACAATCGAATTTTGGCCCCTACAGCAGTCAGGGAGATGTAAACGGGGACGGCCTTGCCGATCTGTATCTGGGAGGGGCTTCCGGGCAGGCCGGCACCCTACTGATAAAAAAACAACGTGGTTTTCAGACCGTCAGCAGTGCGGCTTTTGAAAAGGACCGGGACTTCGAGGACATGGAATCCGTCTTCTTCGACCTCGACTCGGACGGGGACCTGGACCTGTATGTCGTAAGCGGGGGCAATGAATTTGAACAGGGATCCTCCCTGTATCAGGACCGCATCTATTGGAATGACGGCAACGGGAATTTCAGCAGGGCCGAAAATGTCCTGGAGGGAGGCCCGGCCTATAGTGGCAAGGCCGTTACGGCCCTGGATTTTGACCAGGACGGGGACGAGGACCTGGTGGTGGGCAACCGCATCCTGGCACGAAACTACCCGCGTCACGCCCCTTCGGTCCTTTTGGAAAACCGGGAGGGAAAACTCTACGATGTCACGGAACAAAAAGCAGCCGCCCTTTCCGATTTTGGCATCATAAACGATCTGCTGGCAACCGATTTCGACGGGGACGGGAGAAACGACCTGATCGCCCTCGGGGAATGGACCGGGGTCGGGTTCCTGAAAAATACGCCGGAGGGCTTTGTCCTGCAGGAGGCAGCGGCTATGGGGGTTCCCATGAGCGGTTGGTGGTTCTCCGTGCATGAAACCGATGCCAACGGGGACGGCAATCCCGACTACGTCCTGGGGAACGCCGGACACAACATCAAATTCAGCGCCAGCCCGGAAAAACCCTTCAAGGTATTCGCCGCCGATTTTGACCAGAACGGCACCCACGATATCGTCCTCAGCAAGAAGTACCAGGACCAGTACGTCCCGGTCCGGGGGCGGGAATGCTCTTCCCAGCAGATGCCGTTTATCGCACAGAAATTCCCGAGTTACAGTGAATTTGCCAGTGCCAGCCTGGAAGAGGTATACGGGACCTCCCTCCAGGAAAGCTATGAACGGGAAATCGACAGTTTTACCTCCTACCTCCTGCTCAGCGATGGAAACGGAAAATTTACCCCCGTACCCCTGCCCCCTGAGGCCCAGATGACCCCTGTTTTCGACCTGGTGGCCACAGACCTCAACGCGGACGGCCTGGAGGACCTCATCCTGGCAGGGAATATTTACGAGACCGAAGTGGAAACCCCCCGTTTGGATGCCCTCTCGGGTACGACCCTGCTCTCCAGGGGAGATGGTTCCTATGAGGTACTCCCCCATTCCCGTTCAGGCTTGTATATGCGGGGCAATGTAAAGTCCCTGCAACCCTTTATTGAAGGGGATGCCTTTTGGGTCCTGGCAGGGCGGAATGACGATGCTCCTTTGCTATATTTGCTTTCTGGAAATAATAACGCCCCTTTAACAGTAGCCTCTAAATAATTGTTTATATTTTAGAAAAAATTTTATTCATGACTATCAAATATTTCACCATTGTCGCTTTTTCGTTCATCGCAGGAACCTCCTTCGGGCAATTTTCGGGGCAGGTCGCCACGAATATGTCGTCTGGTGGTGCGGCCCAGGGAGATACCGCAGGGGCCATCGCCATGTTGCTGGGACCGGTAAGCGACGCCAACAGCAAACGAACGGTCAACTGGGAGGAATTCCAGGGATCGCCCTATACTGCAGATGACTTCCAGCCGGCAGAACTTTTCTACAAGAACGATAAGATCGGTACGATTTTTTACCGCCACAATGCCCTTAATGAGGAAATCGAGATCAAGGAGTCCAAGAACCAGCAAGGGGTTCGCGGCCTGAACCGGGACAAAAATATCAGTCTCGAGGTAGAGGGCAAGCCGATGCGCTTTATGACCTTTATCGACAAGGGAGGCAAAACCATGAATGGCTACCTGACCCAGCTGGTCGACGGAGAACATTACGACCTCTACAGGAGGGTACACGTGAAGTTCACGGAAGGTGCCCCCGCACAAAACTCCTTTGTAAAGGCAATCCCCAGCCGTTTTTCGCAGTTTACGGAATACTATGTGCAAAAAAAGGGGGTGGACCGGGTAGATGAATTGCAGCAGAAAAACAGCAAGCTGTATGCCCTGGCTGAAAATTCCGAACAAAAACAACTCCTGAAGGCATTCCTCAAGGACAACAACCTGGATGTGGACAATGAAGAAGATCTCATCCGTCTGATCATGTTCCTGGACCGGAATTCCTGAGAGTTATGGACCGAGTTAATCAAACAACCTGAAAAAGCCTATGAAAAAAGTTGGATTTTGGGCCCTTTCCCTTACGTTCCTGCTGGGGGTTGGCCTGTCTTCCTGTTCCAGTGATGACGTGGAGGTAGCCGTAGAAGGAGATGATCAGGAAAATCCTGTGGACAGCGACCAGGATGGTCAGGATTTTGTACCTGTAGGCTCCGTGGAATTCCTGAACCCTAACCTGGTGGATGACCATTATATCCTTGTAAATGACGCCGGGGCCAACCGCGTGTATATCATGGATAAGGAGGCCCGCCTGTTACATGAGTGGGAACTTACCAACAACATAGGGAACGATGTATTCCTGCTTCCGAATGCCCAATTACTGGCCTCCCTCGAGTCCGATGACCCGAAGATCGCCTATGGGGGGAAAGGAGGTCGGTTGCAGTTTGTAGAACAGGACGGGACCGTGGCATGGGACTTTATCTATTCCACGGAAGAAGCCGAAACCCACCACGATGCCGAATTGCTGCCCAATGGAAATGTAATCGCCCTGGTTTGGGAGAAGCGGACGGAAGCCGAAGCCGCCGAGATGGGTTTTATGATGGACAGCCGCGTATATCCGGAAGCCGTTATTGAAGTGAACCCGCAAACCAATGAGATTGTTTGGGAGTGGCACGCCTGGGACCACCTCATTCAGGACCAGGACGCCGATAAAGCCAACTTCGGAGTGGTTTCGGAACACCCGGAACTTATCGATATCAACTATATTCCCAAGAATGGCACCTGGCCTCAGGCCCAGGGAGACCTCATGCACGCCAATGCCATCGCCTATGATGAAGTGAACGATGTGATCTTCATCAGCGTGAATTTCTATTCCGAGGTTTGGGTGATCGACCACAGCACGACACGGGAAGAAGCTGCAGGGCATTCCGGTGGCAATTACGGTAAAGGAGGGGATTTAGTGTACCGGTTTGGAAATCCGGAGGCTTACGAGAACCCGCAGGGGACCCGGCTTTTCCATAACCAGCATTTTCC
>JAWWDW010000006.1:0-17721 GCA_033719735.1 Robiginitalea sp.
GAAATCCGTCGCATCCGGGATCAGGTTCTTTCCAAGGCCTTCAATACGGTAGGGGTAGATCTCATTTGTATCCAGTTCCCGTGTTTCGTGGTATTTTTTCAGGACAGACCCATAGGCATCCACACCAATGATTCGAATGTTGGGGTTTTGCTCCTTGAGGTACCTTGCCGTACCGGAAATCGTACCTCCCGTTCCGCTGCAGGCAATAAGGTGGGTGATTTGTCCCCCGGTCTGCTCCCAGATCTCAGGACCTGTGGAACGGTAGTGGGCATCCAGGTTCAGCTGGTTGAAGTACTGGTTGATATAGACGGATCCTTTGATCTCCTGATGCAGGCGTTTGGCTACCTGATAATACGAACGCGGGTCGTCGGCGCTCACGTGGGCCGGGCAGACATAGACTTTTGCCCCCATGGTCCGGAGCATATCGATTTTGTCCATGGACGACTTGGAACTCACCGCCAGGATGCACTCATACCCTTTGATGATACTTACCATTGCCAGACTGAATCCGGTATTCCCGGAGGTCGTCTCAATAATGGTGTCACCGGGTTTGAGGATGCCCTGTTTTTCCGCTTGTTCAATGATGTGTTGGGCAATCCGGTCCTTGGAGGAATGCCCCGGATTAAAGGATTCTAGTTTCGCGTAATATTCCCCTTTATAGGAAGCTGTGAGGGAATTGAGCTTCACTAGCGGGGTTTGACCAATAAGTTCAAGGATATTCGCGTGGGCCTGTATCTTTGGATCCATGCAAGTTGGGTTAGGCAGGAGACCTTCGGGGAACGTCTCAAGTTGGGTACAAAAATACTATTTTTTTTGATTTACGAATGTTTGCCTTCCAGATCGAGCAGGAAGGCGTACTCCCGGGCCGTTTCCTTCAGGGCGTTAAACCGGCCCGAAGCGCCGCCGTGCCCAGCCTCCATATTCGTAAAAAGGTAGAGTTGGCTGGAACACGTCTTCAGGTCCCGCAGTTTGGCCACCCACTTGGCGGGTTCCCAATACTGTACCTGGGAATCGTGCAGGCCGCACGTCACCAAGATGTGGGGGTATTCCTTTTCCTCCACATTGTCATAAGGCGAATAGGATTTCATATAGGTGTAATAGGCTTCCTCAGCGGGGTTGCCCCATTCGTCGTATTCCCCCGTGGTCAGCGGAATGGACTCATCCAGCATGGTGGTCACCACATCCACAAAGGGCACTGCTGCAATCACCCCCCGGTATAAGCCGGGTTCCATATTGATGACGGCCCCGACCAACAAGCCTCCGGCCGAGCCGCCGTAGGCGTAGAGGTGCTCGGGACTCGTGTACTTTTGGGAGATCAGGTACCTGGAGCAGTCCACAAAATCCCGGAAAGTGTTTTGTTTGTTCAGCAACTTGCCCCCTTCATACCAGCGCCTCCCCAGGTACTCCCCTCCCCTGACATGGGCGATGGCATAGATAAAGCCACGGTCCAGAAGGCTCAGGCGGGGCGTGGAAAAGTACGGGTCTATGGTGCTGCCGTAAGCGCCATAGCCATACAGCAGCAAGGGGGCGGTCCCGTCAAAGGGCGTGTCCTTGCGACAGACCAGGGAAACAGGAATTTTTTCCCCGTCACGGGCCTCAGCCCATACCCGCCTGGAATGGTAGTGCTCCTTTTTAAAACCCGGATCCAGCACCTCCTGCTCCTTGCGTATTATTTTTTCACGGGTTTTCATATTGAAGTCAATCACGCTGTAGGGGGAGGTCATGGCATTGTAAATATACCGCAGGTAGTCCGTGTCGAAATCCAGGTTTATGTAGGGATACGCCACATAGGTCTCATTATCGAATGGGAGGTAATACTGCTCGGCCTGGTCCCAGCGGTTGACCTGTATCCTGTTAAGCCCCTTATACCGCTCACAGACCACGTAATAGTCCCTGAAGATCTCGAGGTCCTCGATCAGCACATCTTCACGGTGGGGGATAAATTCTTCCCATTGTTCGGATGCAGTCTGTCCTTCGCGGGCTTTCATCACCTTAAAATTTCGGGCGCCATCGCGGTTGGTGACTATATAGAATTCCGTGTCATAGTGGTAAATCGCGTATTCCACCCCCCGCTGCCTGGGGGTAAACACCTCAAAATCCCCCTCCGGCTGGTCCGCTCTCAGGATCCGGTATTCACTGGTCAGGGTGCTGGAGGACCCGATGATGATATACTTTCGGGATTTTGATTTATAGACATAGGCGTTAAAGGTTTCGTCTTTCTCCTCATACACCAGCTTATCGGCGCTGACGGGAGTGCCCAGCACGTGTTTGAAGATACAGTTGGAGCGCAGGGTAACCGGGTCTTTACGGGTGTAGTACAGGGTTTTGTTATCAGCTGCCCAGACGGATCCCCCGGTGGTGTGCTCCAACAGGTCCGGGTACATTTCGCCCGTCTCCAGGTTCTTGACCCGGATGTTGTACTGCCTGCGGGAACGGGTATCCACCCCAAAGGCCGCCAGCCGGTTATCGGGGCTTATGGAAATCCCCCGAAGATCAAAGAATTCAAATCCGGCCGCCATCTGGTTGGCGTCAAAGAGGAGTTCCTCCGGGGCCTCCAGGGTTTCCCTATGCCGGGTATACACCGGATATTGCATGCCGGACTCATACCGCGTGATATACCAGTAGCCGTTCCATTTGTAGGGTACCGAGGAGTCATCTTCCCTGATCCTGGATTTCATCTCCAGAAAAAGACGTTCCTGAAAATCACGGGTATGGGCCGTCATGGCCTGGTAATACTCATTTTCTGCCTTCAGGTACTCCAGCACTTCATCACTGTCGCGTTCGCGCAGCCAGTAATACGGGTCTGTACGGACATCCCCGTGCTTTTCAAGCCGGTGGGGTTTCTTTGCCGCCCGCGGCGGGGTAATGCCTTGCATAGGAATCCTGAATTTTGAGAAAGTGCAAAAATAGCACATCCGGAAGGAATAGTTCCCCTTCCCAACAAGCCTGTAAGTGCGGGTAATTTATTACTTTTAAGGATTCAAAAAACTACGCTATGTTAGGAGACCTGATGGGAATGATGGGGAAGCTCAAAGAAACCCGGGAAAAGGTGGAGGCCACCAAGAAACGCCTCGATTCGGTATCCCTCAAAGAAGCCAGCCAGGATGGATTGCTGGAGGTTGTGCTCACGGCCAACCGGGAAATCAGGGAGATCCACATCGATCCCCGGTTGCTGGAAGACAGGGAACAGCTTACGGATTATCTGGTGATCACCCTGAACAAGGCCCTTAAAAAGGCCGGGGAAGTCCACGATGCAGAACTTTCGGCCGTGGCCCGCGAGGGCATGCCGGACCTGCCTGGCATGGATTCCTTCCTCTAATCGATAAAAGGCTGTCCGGTGGTTGAGATCAAAAAAGAAAAGGACGGGTTTTGTTTCGTGGTCCGAAGCGGCCAGGGACATGTCTTGCTTCAGAGCGTTGCCTTCCCCAGCAAAGAGGATCTGGAGGCTTGTGTAGGTGAAGTCCGCAGGCGGCTCGGGAACCCGGCCTGCTTTGAGCGGATGACCAACCACAACGGGAAATTCCGGTTCTCCCTGAGAAGCCCGTCGGGCAGAACACTGGGCCACAGCGCGCTCTATAGTTCTGAAGCCGGGATGGAAAACGGGATCAAAAATACCCTGACCGCCCTTTCCAGCCCCCCCTACCCCAGGCGAATTTCATCCAGCACAGACAAGGTGTAGGCGTGCATGGCCTCGTTGTAGTCCAGGTGGGTTACCAGTCTGAGTTTTCCCTCTCCCATCCCGATCAGGCGAATTCCCCTGGCATTGAGGGCTGCCACCATCTCAGCATCCGTGGCAAAGTCGGCATCCAGCTCAAAAATCACAATGTTCGTTTCCACCGGGGCCACGTAGCGCACAAAATCCTTGGTTTCCAGAAGTCGGCCTATTTCCCGGGCTCTCCTGTGGTCTTCGGCCAGGCGTTCCCTGTGGTGCTCCAGGGCATACAGGCCTGCCGCCGCGAGGTACCCCGCCTGCCGCATCCCTCCCCCCAGCACTTTGCGTACGCGCAGGGCTTGTTCCATGTCCGCTTTTGAACCTACCAGCAGGGATCCCACCGGGCATCCCAGCCCCTTGCTGAGGCAGACGCTAATGGTGTCAAATAATTTTCCGTAGTCTTCCGGAGATTCCTTTTTCGCGGCCAGGGCATTCCAGATCCTGGCCCCGTCGAGATGGTATTTCAGCCCATGCCGGTTGCAAACCTCGCGAATCCGGCGGAGCTCTTTGTAATCCCAACAGGCCCCTCCCCCTTTGTTGGTGGTGTTCTCGATACAAACCAGGGTGGACTTCGGGCTGTGGTAGAAATCCGGGGGGTTGATGGAATCCTCCACCTGACGGGCAGTCATCATCCCCCGCTCCCCATCGACCAGTTTGCAGGACACCCCGCTGTTAAAGCTCACCCCCCCGCCTTCGTAATTGTAGACGTGGGCAAATTTGTCGCAGATAAGTTGCTCCCCTGGCTGGGTATGCAATTTGATCCCGGTCTGGTTCGCCATGGTCCCACTGGGGAAAAACAGGGCAGCTTCCATTCCGAAAAGGGCCGCCACGGTTTCTTCCAGGGCATTGACCGTGGGGTCTTCCTTGAAGACGTCATCCCCTACCTGGGCCTGCATCATGGCCTCGAGCATGCCCTGGGTGGGCCGGGTTACCGTATCGCTGATCAGGTTTACTTCCATAAATCCGGGTGTTTAATCCTGGGTACAGGCCATCCCAATCGGGGATCCGTCAGGTATTTTCGGGGCCTGGATTACCTTGAATTCTTCAGGATGGGTTTCAAAACGCCTAATTCGCCTCACCATTTCACGGGCCGTCTCGGAATCCCCCTCCCTGAGCAGCTCGGCCTTCAGGCCCTCCAACCCAGCATGCGCAAGGGCATTTACCTGCGGGTGTACCTCCCGGTTGTTTGCCAGGGCCATCAGGTGCTCCAGCACCCTGAAATTCACCACCTGCTGGACTTCAGTCAGGTAGGCATCCTTTTGGGGGTTTTTGATGGTGGCTGCCACCAGGGAACCGATCACTTCCTTCAATCCAAGCTGACCGGGTTGCAGGCTTTGCTGGTTGACAAGACGGGAGGCCCGCTCCGGGTGCAAAAGCAGCCCCAGGGTCATGTCGGCAGCCGTCTCGGCGGCCCCCAGGGGATCAAAACTTACTCCGGTGCGCCCTTTGAAGGACTCCCGGGTACCGTAATATCCAATCGGGCGGGGCGGAAACCATTCGAGAATCCGCTTTGGGATCGCCAGCTGGGAGGCATCCAGGGTTTGGAGGACGGCATCCAGGGCTTGTTCCTGCTCTTTTCTGGGAAGAAAGGACCAGGGTTTGGTATCATCCCCCCTCAGGGAATACCGGTAATCCAGCCCACCCACCAGCTTTACGGCGGCTTCGGTCTGGTAGCGGTGGAAGAAATAGAGCGGCACAAATACGTCCTCCAACACGGCATAGGGTTCCATGGTAGGGATATTTTCCGGGGAGAACTGCTCCATGGCAATGTTGCGGATTTCAAGCACACGGCCGAGTTCCTCCGTGGCGCTTTTGCCATTGTCCCAGAGGTGGGCCAGGGCATGGGCGCCACCCTGTGCCCGGGCATCCCGGTCGGAGATATACCGGAGCCCCTGCTCTTCCGCCTTTCTAAGGATCTCCCTGAGGGCATCCCGGGTATCCGTGCCTTCCGGGAAGTCGGAATAGGCATAGGCTACGGAAACCTTGTCCCAGTCCCCGATCCCGGTTTCATAGGCCTGTGAAAAATCAATGGATCCTCCCTTAAGCCGGAATTCCGGATGCGGATAGTCCATTACGGAAACCTTGCCGACGGAGCTGGCCGCAAAATTGTGGGAAAAGCCAAGGGTATGGCCTATTTCGTGGGCAGAGAGCTGGCGGATGCGCGCCAGGGCAAGCTCCATCATGGCCTGGTGGTTTTCATCCGATGTTTCGTAGGGCTTTTCGGCCAGGGCCTGGGCGATCATGAAATCCTGGCGGATCCTGAGGCTTCCCAGACTCACATGGCCCTTGATGATCTCCCCCGTGCGGGGGTCGGTAACGCTGCTGCCATAGCTCCATCCCCGGGTAGACCTGTGGACCCATTGGATCACGTTGTAACGCACGTCCAGGGGGTCGGCATCGTCCGGCAGCATTTTCAGCTGGAAAGCATCCTTGTAGCCGATGGCCTCAAAGGCCTGGTTCCACCACCGGCCTCCCTCGAGCAAAGCGGAACGGACGGGTTCCGGGGTACCGTTATCCAGATAGTATACGATGGGCTCCACCGCCTCACTCACCGGGGTGGAAGGGTCCTTCTTCTCCAGGCGGTGGCGGGTGATAAAACGCTTCATCAGCGACTGTTCCACCGGGGTTGCGTAATCGTAGTAGGAGAACGGGTATGCCCCGCTGCGGGGGTCGAATTCCCGCATTTCAAACCCGGGATCGGGGGCTTCTATAAACGAATGGTGCTGGGTAACGGTCACCAGTTTGGCATTTGGGGTCACCGAGCGCACATAACTCCCCTTGGGTTCCCCCTTGAAGGTCAGCATGACGTCGAATTCGACATTTTTGGGAAAGGCACGGGTGCGCTCCAGGTTCAGGGCGCTCCGGGAGGCATCCAGGGAATAGGAACCCTGATTGGTTCGTTTCAACCGGTCAGTCACCCCGTGGGCATCCTGCATCAGGAAGCCCGTGAGGTCGATGATGTAGGAATCCCCCCTGGTCTCCACGATAGGAAAACCATACAGGACGGATTTGGCAAAGGCCTGTTCCACGGATTTCTTTTCCAGCGGGTTGTCTGTAAGCGCCCGGTACTTCAGGTTGGGCTGGATCAGCAGCAGCTTGTTGCCCGCCTTGCGGAAAAAGACCACCTGTTCATTGCCCAACTGGCCCCGGTCCAGGCCGATGTCGTTGCTTCCCACCCCGCTGCTGAGGGAATAGACATACAGAAATTCGGTTTCAAGCTGGTCGACCTGGAGGTAGATCTTGTCTTCAGATTCGTCGTAGAAAAAATCGAAATACCCATTGTAGGCCTGGTAATCCGCACTTTTTTCTGAAAATGATTTTTGGGCAGTGGCAGCCGATAGCGACAGGAAGGCGAAAACGGCTTGCAGGAAGTATTTTCTCATAGGTTTTGGATAAGGCCCCTAAAATTAGCCAAAGTTTGATGCTACTCAAACAGAATCCTTCTATTTTTGCAGAAAGCTTACCACAATGCTGTTAACAGATCGATACAAGGATCTTATGGAACGCCTCGGTGCGTTAAGGAGGTATCTTTGACATAGATGCCAAACGCATCGAAATCCAGAATGAGGAAGAAAAAACCCTGGCCCCCGGTTTCTGGGACGACCCGATCTCGGCCCAGGAGTTCATGAAGAAGCTCAAGAGCAAGAAGAACTGGATCACTCAGTTTGAAGAGGGGGTCCAGCTCCTTGGGGATGCCGAAGTGCTGCTGGAATTCTACGAGGCTGATGAAGGCTCGGAAAACGATGTGGAAAAACAGCTCGATAAGGCGGAAGCCGCCATCGAAAAGCTGGAGTTCCGAAACATGCTTTCCGATGAGGGGGATGACCTGACCGCCGTGCTGCAGATCACCGCCGGGGCCGGAGGGACCGAAAGCTGCGACTGGGCTGCCATGCTGATGCGCATGTACATCATGTGGGCGGAAAAGAACGGGTACAAGGTCAAGGAACTCAACTACCAGGAAGGAGATGTGGCCGGTATCAAGACCGTCACCCTGGAAATAGACGGCGAGTACGCCTTTGGCTGGCTCAAAGGGGAAAACGGGGTACACCGGTTGGTGCGGATTTCCCCCTTTGACAGCAACGCCAAGCGGCATACCTCCTTTGCCTCCGTGTACGTCTACCCCCTGGTGGACGATTCCATTGAGGTGGAAGTCAACCCCGCCGATATCGAAATCACTACGGCACGTTCCAGCGGCGCCGGAGGGCAGAATGTCAATAAGGTAGAAACCAAGGTCCAGCTTGTCCACAAGCCTACGGGGATCCAGATTTCCTGCTCGGATTCGCGTTCCCAGCACGACAACCGGGCGACTGCCCTGAAGATGCTGAAATCCCAGCTCTATGAAATTGAACTCCGCAAAAAGCAGGAAGCCCGGGATGCCATCGAGGCCTCCAAGATGAAAATCGAATGGGGCTCCCAGATCCGGAATTACGTCATGCATCCGTATAAACTGGTCAAGGATGTCCGGACCGGGGAGGAAACCGGGAATGTGGATGCGGTAATGGACGGGGATATCAATGCATTCCTGAAAGCCTATCTAATGATGATGGGGCAAAAGGATACCGCCTGACCCACCTACTTTAGGAATCAGAATTAACAGACATACTATGATTACCATCTATCACAACCCGCGATGCCGGAAATCGCGGGAAACCCTTAAAATCATTGAAGATAGCGGGGTGCCTTACCAGATCGTGGAATACCTGAAAGAACCCCTTTCTGCAGCCGAGCTGAGCAAGGTGGTGGACCTGCTGGGGATCGAGGCATCTGCCCTGATCCGCACAAACGAAGCCATCTGGAAAGCCCAGTACCGGGGCAAGCCCCTGAGCAGCCCCGAGATTCTGAAAGCCATGGAGACGCATCCAAAGCTCATGGAGCGCCCCGTGGTTGTCCGGGGAAACAAGGCTGTTTTGGGCAGGCCGCCGGAAAACGTCCGTATGCTGTTGGAACAGGGCGAAAATCCTGTTTAATCTTTTTTTTTAATTCATTTAACAAACATTTAACCAAACCGGATTAAACGATTCGCTGAGAATCCGGTCTAAAGCACGAACACATGAAAAAGCTGATTTTCATTCTTACCCTCCTAATGGCAAGTACCCAGCTGCTTTCGGCCCAAATGGGGCGCTATGGAACCTTTGCTCCCCAGGGCAGTTCACTCCCCCGTGGCCCGGAAGCACCAGCCAGGGAAGAGGAACCCAAAACAGCCGAAGAACTGGTGGCGGAACAAATGCCCAAGATTTCCGAGGCGTTGGCACTCAACGATTTTGAAGAGGCCGTAGTGAGTTCCATCCTCACCAAATACGTTCAGCAGCGGATTGAATTACAAATCCTGCAACTTCCGAAGGATCAGACCATGGCTGCACTTGAAAAAATCGCCAAGGCACAGGACACTGAATTAAAACAGGGGTTGCCGGCTGAAAAGTACGAGGGCTTTTTGGAGCTTCAGGAAAACGGGTTCAAGGGAACGAAAAAGAAGAAAAAACGGCAAAAAAAGAAAAAGAACAAAACATAGCCCCTTATGAAAAGACTTCTCGTGCCACTGATCGCCCTCCTTTGTGTAAGCCTTCAGGCACAACGCCCTCAGAGTTCTCGGCAGAGGACCATTACGCTGACCGGAACGATTCTGGATCAGGACACGGGAAGGCCCCTGGAATACGCCACAGTCGTATTGCAGGATGCACAGGACCCCTCCAGGGTAACCGGGGGGATCACCGATCTGGACGGAAAGTTCAGTGTCGAGACCTCCGCCGGAGTCTACAACATCCGGGTGGAATACATATCCTACAAAACATACTCCCTCGAAAACCAGCGCCTGTCCAGTTCCCGTGACCTGGGTGAAATCCGAATGGCCATGAGCGCCCAGGAACTCGACGCAGTGGAAGTGGTTGCGGAGCGAACGACGGTCGAGGTGCGCCTTGATAAAAAAATCTACAACCTCGGGAAGGATATCACTACCAGCGGGGGAACCGTGTCAGACGCCCTGAACAACGTGCCTTCAGTGGACGTGGATGTGGAGGGCAATATCAGTTTGAGGGGAAACGAAAACGTCCGCATATTGATCAACGGCAGGCCTTCCGCCCTGGCCGGTTTCGGGTCTACCGATGCCCTTCGGCAACTCCCGGCCGATGTCATCGAAAAGGTGGAGGTCATTACCAGCCCCTCCGCCCGCTATGACGCCGAGGGTACCGCGGGAATCTTAAATATCATCCTGAAACGGGAAAAGACCCTGGGGTTCAATGGATCCGTAAACGCCTTCCTCGGATATCCCACCGAGAGCGGTATGATAACCAATGTCAATTTACGGTCCGACAAAGTGAATATCTTCAACACCACGGGCTTTCGCTACCGGTATTCCCCGGGAAACGGATTTTTTGACAATACGTATAATTCCGGTTCTTTTGACAGGATCATCGAAGACCGGGATATCAACCGCAAGGATCGAAGCTGTAACACCAATATCGGAATGGAGTACTTCATCAATGAACGCTCCAGCGTAACCGGAAGTTTTTTCTGGCGGTTTTCCAGGGATGAGGACGTTACCGAAAACTTCACCGACCGCTTTGTAGGAGAAGACATTAATAGCCGCACCTTCCGGGAGCAAGAGGAAAACGAGGACGACAACAGCTATCAGGTTTCCCTGAATTACCGCAACAAATTTGACGACGAGGGCCACCTGCTGACGGCCGACGTGCAGTATTCCATCGACCGGGAAGACCAGGAAGCGGTTATTGAGGAACGCATTACCTTTCCCTCCGATGACCTCCTCGCCCTTGAAAATGTACTGGAGGCCGAAGACCAGACCGAATGGCTCATTCAGGCCGATTACGTGCGTCCGATGGAGGATGCCCAGTTCGAAGCGGGTTTCCGATCCAACCTGGAGGAAACCATCACGGATTACCGCCTGGATTCCCTGGACCAGTCCACGGGCGAGTTCGTGATCAATGAAGCCCTCACCAACATCTTTACCTACAATGAAAACGTGCATGCAGCCTACACCCAGTACGGGAATAAACTGGGCAGGTTCTCCTTCCTGACCGGGTTGCGGCTGGAATACACCCAACTCAAAGGGGAGGTGGAAACGGAATTTGACATCGAGGACCTGGAAGAACTCCTCGGGCAGGATGTGGACCTGAATTTCAACAAAGAGTATCTCGGACTTTTCCCAACGGTGAATGTGATCTATGAACTGTCGGAGAATGAAAATATTTCCCTGGGATACAACCGGCGCATCAACCGGCCACGCGGCTGGTTTATCAACCCCTTCCCTTCGCGCAGCAGCCGGACCAATATCTTCCAGGGAAACCCGGACCTGGACCCTGCATTTGCCAATGCCTTTGACCTCGGCTACCTGAAGCGCTGGAATGTGCTGACCCTGACCTCCTCGGTCTATTACCAGCGGGAGACCGGTTCCTTTCAGCGGGTGCAGGAAGCCACCGGGATCACCACCCCGGACGGCATCGAGATCATCAGGACCATTCCCATCAACCTCTCCACCAACCAACGCATCGGGGCAGAGGCCGGGATCCTGTACAATCCCACACGCTGGCTGCGCATCAACAGCAGTTTTAACTTTTTCCGCTTTGTGACCGAAGGGGAGTTCAACGACGTGGACTACGGGGCAGAAAACAACAGCTGGTTTGCCAGGTTCAGTTCGAAGGTCACCCTACCCGGGAAAATCGACTGGCAGACCAATATGTTCTACCGGGGGCCCTCCAACAATGCCCAGACGGAGTTCAAGGGGATCTTTTCCATGAACCTGGCCTTCAGCAAGGATATCATGAACGATAACGGGACCATCCTATTGAATGTACAGGATGTGTTCAATTCTCGCAAACGCCAGTCCTTCACGGAAACGGATTTCTTTACTTCGGACAGCGAATTCCAGTGGCGGGTCCGGTCTGTCAGGCTATCTTTTGTATATCGCTTCAACCAGGCCAAACAACGCAACGGCCGCGGCAGGGGTGGTGAGAGTTATGAGGATGAAGGGGAGTTCGGGGGAAGCCGCTAGCGGGCAAGCGGGATCACAAAAAATAAAAAAGCGGGATTTTCCCGCTTTTTTTATGCTTCTCTTTCAGCCCGTTTGGCCTCCCGGCGTTCTTTCCACATCTCCAGGAGGTTTCCGCCCAGCCAGTAGGGAACCACAAAAAGAATCAGGAACATCATCAGCCAGAATCCTATGGTAAGGATGGTCAGAAAGGCTAAAAATCCGAGGTATTGATCAAATTCAAACATGGAAACGCACTTTGGATGACAAAGATAGAAGGAATTCAGTAAATGGCGCAAATCCAGGTAAAATTTTTCACCTGTCCGACAAACTCCTTGCCCGGCTCAGGCCCGAATCCTTACCTTTGTTAAAAACAACATTCCATGGAATTCCGAATCGAAAAAGACACCATGGGGGAAGTAAAAGTCCCCGCCGACAAATACTGGGGGGCCCAGACAGAACGGTCCCGGAACAATTTCAAAATAGGGCCGGAAGGATCCATGCCCCTGGAGATCATACGCGGTTTTGCCTACCTGAAAAAGGCCGCCGCCTATGCCAACTGCGAGTTGGGGGTCCTCCCGGAGGACAAAAGGGACCTGATCGCCCGGGTATGTGATGAAATCCTGGAAGGCAAACACGATGGGCAGTTCCCCCTGGTGATCTGGCAGACCGGTTCGGGGACGCAGAGCAACATGAACGTCAATGAGGTGATCGCCAACAGGGCACACGAGCTCGCCGGCCACCGCATCGGGGAAGGGGAAAAAACCCTGCAGCCCAACGATGATGTAAACAAATCCCAGTCTTCCAACGATACCTTCCCAACCGGGATGCACATCGCCGTCTACAAAAAAATCGTGGAGACCACCCTGCCAGGGGTTCAAAAACTGCGGGATACCCTGCAGGCCAAATCCGAAGCCTTTATGGATGTGGTCAAAATCGGGCGGACCCACCTGATGGATGCCACCCCCATTACCCTGGGGCAGGAATTCTCGGGGTACGTCTCCCAACTTGACCACGGCATAAAAGCCCTGAAGAACACCATGGAGCACCTCAGTGAGTTGGCCCTGGGAGGCACGGCAGTGGGTACCGGGCTGAATACCCCGGAGGGTTATGATGTCCTTGTGGCCAAATACATCAGCGAATTCACGGGCCTGCCCTTTAAGACCGCTCCGAACAAGTTTGAGGCACTGGCCGCACACGATGCCATCGTGGAGACCCATGGCGCCCTGAAACAACTGGCCGTTTCTCTGAACAAGATTGCCAATGACATCCGGATGATGGCTTCCGGCCCGCGTTCCGGGATCGGGGAAATCCTGATCCCCGCCAACGAGCCCGGTAGTTCCATCATGCCCGGAAAGGTGAACCCCACCCAGTGCGAAGCCCTTACCATGGTTTGCGCCCAGGTCATGGGGAACGATGTAGCCGTAAGCGTGGGAGGGACACAGGGACACTATGAGCTCAACGTGTTCAAGCCGCTCATGGCAGCCAATGCACTGCAATCAGCAGGATTACTCGGGGATGCATGTCTGAGTTTTGATACGAACTGCGCCTCCGGGATCGAGCCCAACCGGGAAACCATCGAGAAGTTGCTGAACAATTCCCTCATGCTGGTCACCGCCCTGAATACGCGGATCGGGTACTACAAAGCAGCCGAGATCGCAAATGCGGCGCACCAGAATGGAACCACCCTGAAGGAGGAGGCCGTACGGCTTGGATATGTAACGCAGCAGGAGTACGATGCCTGGGTACGGCCCGAAGACATGGTAGGGAGCCTAAAGAAGTAATCCCGCCACAAACAGGCAAATAAAAAAAGGGATCCCGGCCGGGATCCCTTTCTGCGTTTAAGCGGTGCCTATTTACTTCAGCTCGAAGCGGGAAGTTCCCAGAAGCTTCAGGGCGTCGTCATATACATTCACCATATAATTTCCTTCCGAAAATTCCCCTGCATAGTTGCTGATGTAATCACATACATCCAGGGCTGCATTCTCGTAGTAGAAATTGGTGTTCTTGGTATAGGAGATGGTCGGACCGTCCTCGATGGTCTTGGAGTTGGTGCCACCCATTACGTTCCCCTGCGGATCCAGGACCTCGATGTAGAATTCCCGGTCACCGGCCTCGGCAATCACGTTGTCGGCCACTGTAAAGCATATTTTTAGCTTGTCCGTCCTGCGGGCGCGGGAAGTGGAACGCAGCGTTCCATTGTTCCGCTCGCGTACGGCGTCCACGCTAAACTGGGTAAGGTTCAGGGCAGATCCCCGTTCCACGGCCTCAGCCAGCTGGGTATTCTGTACGATCAGGGAATCGTTGAACACGGTTTGTTTCTCCAGCTCCGCGTACGTACTGTCGCGCTGCATGGCAATCATGGTATTGGATTGCCTGAGGGAATCAACCTGCTTGAGGAGTTGTTCCCGCTCCTTTTTCAAAACGCTCACCTGACGGCGGTAACGCGAGAGGGTTGCCAGGTCCGCCTTCATCGCACTAACTGAATCGATGTATTTTGCGATGTTGTCCCGGGCTGCTACCAGCTCTTCATTGGTTTTGTTGCTTTCAATAATTGCTTTTTCGTATTCGGATTTGAGACTTTCCAAATCTGCTACGACCAGCTCTTTCTCCTGATTCAGGGCGGCTTCGTTTTTCTTTTTCTCCTGATACAGGCTTACGGTGTAAATGATGGTTCCCAGGAGGATAACCCCCAGGAGTCCAGCTAATACCTTTAATCCGTTATTGTTCTTGGTTTCTGCCATAAGTGAAATAATTGTTTACTTAAAAAGTATATGGTTACAGACTATATACGGCAGGATTGCGTATTTAGATTTCCATATCGAAAAAAAATATGGCAGGGACCCGAATCCGGAACCCCGCATGCGTATCTTTATAGGAATCCTAATTGAAACGATATCCCATGGTACGATTGACATTATATTTGCTTGCTTTCAGCTTGTTGGTGCTGTCCTGTAAAGGGAAAACCGAAAAGGAACCAGCCCCGGAAACCGCTGAAATGACCCCTGAATCCACTGCCCAACCTGAAAACATAGAAGTCTTTCCCGTAGCACACGCCACGGCCGTAGTCCGTTGGGGGGAAACCACTATCTATATAGATCCCGTGGGGGGAGCAGATAGCTTCACCGACTATCCCCCCGCCGATTTGATCCTGATCACAGACGTACACGGGGACCACTTCAGCCTGGAAACCCTGGAAGGATTGCCGACCCAAAAGGCCAAGATCGTCGCTCCCAGGGCCGTGGCCAGCCAGATCCCCGAAACCTTCACCCCTCAGATAGACGTGCTGGACAACGGGGCTGAAAAGCTGCGCTATGGCATTTCCATTATGGCCATCCCCATGTATAACCTCCGGGAAGAGGCCAAAAGTTTCCACGTCAAAGGGAGGGGAAATGGGTATGTGCTCGAAAAGGAAGGAATGCGGATCTATTTTTCAGGGGACACCGAGGATATTCCTGAAATGCGTGCCCTGAAGGATATCGACAAGGCCTTTGTCTGCATGAACCTGCCCTATACCATGACCGTTGAGCAGGCCGCCGATGCGGTCCTTGATTTTGCCCCGGCCGAGGTATACCCCTACCACTACAGGGGAAGGCCGGAAGTGAGCGATGTAAAACGTTTTGCGCAGCTGGTCAATGAAGGGAACCCGGAGATAAACGTGGTGCAGCTGGACTGGTATCCGGGGGAAGCCTATTGATGCCAATGCACCAATAAAGGGACCTTTCTTAAAGAAACAACCGGGGGATCTTACTGCGATCCCCCGGTTTTTTTTGCGACCACCAGGTCTAAACGGGCGTTATTCCCGAATGAGTTTTTTGTACTTGAACCGTTTTGGGGTCGCATCGGCTCCCAGCCGTTTTTTCCGGTTTTCCTCGTACTCAGAAAATGAGCCTTCGAAATAATACACCTGGGAATCCCCTTCAAAGGCGAGGATATGTGTACAGATCCGGTCCAGGAACCAGCGGTCGTGGGAAATGATCACGGCGCACCCGGCAAAGCTTTCAAGGCCTTCCTCCAGGGCGCGGAGGGTGTTTACATCCAGGTCGTTCGTTGGCTCATCCAGCAGGAGTACGTTCCCCTCCTCCTTCAGGGTCATGGCCAGATGAAGCCGGTTTCGTTCCCCCCCGGAGAGCATGCGTACCTTTTTGTTCTGCTCGCTTCCGGAGAAATTAAACCGGCTCAGGTAGGCCCTGGAATTCACCTGGTGGCCTCCCATGTTGATGAGCTCCTGACCCCCGCTGAAATTCTCCCAGATGGTCTTTTCCGGATCGATGTTGGCGTGGCTCTGGTCCACATAGGCAATCTTGACGGTCTCCCCTATCGTAAAGGTACCCTTGTCGGGGGATTCCTCTCCCATGATCATCCGGAAGATGGTGGTCTTCCCTGCCCCGTTCGGGCCGATTACACCGACGATCCCGGCCTGGGGAAGGTTGAAGTTCAGGTCCTCGTACAGGAGTTTGTCCCCGTAGGCTTTGCTGACCCCCCTGGCTTCGATCACGTTGGTCCCCAACCGTGGGCCATTCGGAATGTAGATCTCCAGTTTTTCATCCAGTTTTTTCTGGTCCTGGCTGAGGAGCTTGTCGTAATTGTTTAGTCGGGCCTTTTGTTTTGCCTGCCGTCCCTTCGGGCTCTGCCGGATCCATTCCAGCTCCCGCTCCAGGGTCCGCTGCCGCTTGCTGGCCTGCTTTTGTTCCTGGGCGAGCCGCTTGGATTTCTGTTCGAGCCAGCTGGAGTAATTCCCCTTCCACGGAATCCCTTCCCCCCGGTCCAGCTCCAGGATCCAGCCCGCCACGTTGTCCAGGAAATACCGGTCGTGGGTAACGGCTATTACCGTCCCCTTGTACTGGGCCAGGTGGTGTTCCAGCCATTGTACGGATTCGGCATCCAGGTGGTTGGTGGGCTCATCCAGCAACAGCACATCCGGTTCCTGCAAAAGCAACCTGCATAAGGCTACCCTGCGGCGTTCCCCACCGGAGAGGACCCCTATTTTCCGATCGGGTTCCGGAGTGCGAAGGGCGTCCATCGCAATTTCCAGTTTGGAGTCCAGCTCCCAGGCCCCTGTGGCGTCAATCTGGTCCTGCAGGGCGGCCTGTTTGTCCATCAGCTGCTGCATCTTATCCGCATCCTCGTATACTTCGGGCAGGGCGAACATGTCATTGATCTTGTTGTATTCATCCAGTACAGATACGATCTCGGCCACCCCTTCCCGCACTACTTCAAGTACCGTCTTTTCAGGATCCAGCTCGGGCTCCTGTTCCAGCAAGCCCACCTTGTATCCGGGTGAAAACACCACATCCCCCTGGTAGTTGGCGTCCCTGCCTGCAATAATGCGGAGCAAAGTGGATTTTCCGGAACCGTTAAGTCCGAGGATCCCGATCTTGGCCCCGTAAAAAAAGCTGAGGTAAATGTCCTTCAGGACCGGCGTATTTGCATTTTTGTAGGTCTTGGTCACCCCCGACATGGAGAAAATGACCTTCTTATCATCCGACATGTTTCTTAAAATTTAGAATTGCGTGCTAACGAAGAAATCACACCCTTCCTTTAAGGGCATTGAATACCCAGGCAATGGCGAAAAAACCAATCCCCACGGAGGCAAAGCCCCAGCCGGCCACATCGTCGTACCGGAACGCACCCAGGGCTATGAGGCCCAACCCAACGATGATCATAATAATGGTTGCCCAGGCGAGCACCGTGTTTTTATTCATTCCCATATTGCATTAGTTTGGTAGGAGCACAAATATCGCAAATTTTATCGCAAGTCCTGCACCCGGATCCTTCAGGATTCACCAGGGAAAACGATGCCTGCACGATCCCGGATCGCATCCAAAAGGCTGTGCAGGGCTTTGCTGTCTGCCCAGGACCAAAGATCGCTCTGGGTCTTTCCGGCGTTCAGGCAGGCGTGTACCTCCTCGATCTCATAGGTGTAGCCGGCCCCCTTCAGGGGATGCTTGACGGTGCGCATTTCGTCCTCGTGCTGCACGGTATAGGATGCTGCCTGATGCCACCTGGGATTGAGAAAGATGCTGCC
>JAWWDW010000007.1:0-15909 GCA_033719735.1 Robiginitalea sp.
CAATTATTTAAGTTTTAGTGTATATTATAATGTATTAGATACTGGTTTTATGTATTTTAACCCTTTTCCTACATTTTGCTTTTTACAGTATTTTTAGCCTGAAAAACCCTCTAAATAAAAATCCCCGGCCGGTAAGCCAGGGAATTTTACTGCCCTGCACCTGCGGGGCATAACCAACCTAAACACATGAACTAATCATGACACCAAATCCGCTAATTCAAAGGACACTTTTGGTGTTTGAGGAACCCGGCCCCCGAAGGTATTCAACCTTTCGGAGGCAGGGATTGAAATCCTCATTCATAGCAACTTCAATCAAATAACAACTGCCTTGCCAAATACCCTACCCCAAAAGCGATTTTTTTCGTAACTTTAATTTAAAGTTAAGGGGTATGACAGATCATATTTGGAACTCGGTCCTAGCAGAACTCCGGCAGGGAGTGGAGGAGCAATCACATCCGTTCAAGTTTGCGACCCTGGCTACGCTTGGCCTGGAGCGCCTGCCCCGGCTGAGGACCATTAAAATCAGGGATTTTGATCCGGAAAGCCTGCAAATGACGTTCTATACGGATTCCCGTTCCAAAAAGATCCTTCACATCAAGGAGAACAACAAGGTAAGCCTGTTGTTGTACCACCCTGACAAACTCATGCAACTCCGCATTGAGGGGTTGGCCATACGGGAACGGGATGAGGCGGTCCTGCAGGAGCACTGGTCCCGCGTGGAAGGGGCTTCCCAGAAAGACTACACAACCTCCACTGCCCCGGGTACCGAAATAAGACATCCCGAAAAGATCGAATACATCGACAAAGACGACTTTTTTTCAGTAGTCTACATTCTGCCTTTTAAGGTGGAATACCTTCAACTGAAGCGGCCGCACCACCTCCGGGTGCGTTTCTCCAAAAGGGAAGGGATCTGGAAGAGCGACTTCCTAGTCCCCTAGGGTGTCCAGGATGACCCTGATGTCGTCTTCCGTGGTATCCGGGTTGATAAAGCAAAATCTCAATACCGTTTCTGACCCTTCCCGGGTATGCCACTTGGTGGGTGCCACCAGGGCGATTCCGGCTTTGTGGTTCTCATAGGTCCAGCAGGTGTAGTCTTCCGGGGTCCAGCCCTTTCTGCGGAACAACACACAGGACAGGCTGGGCTCACGAACCAGCTCCAGGTGGGATTCCTCCCGAATGAGTTCACCGGACCGGTTTGCCAGCTCAATCCCCCTTTCGACGGCCCATTTGTATTTATCGGTCCCATGGGTGGCCAGGGAAAACCAGAGCGGCAGCCCCCTAAGCCGCCGCGTCAGTTGGATCTGGTAGTCGGCAGGGTTGAATCCACGGGCGCCCTCATCCCGGAAGATGTCCAGGTAGGAGCCATCCTGCTGGTGTGCCTCCCGCGCCAATTCCGGATCCCGGTAGATCACCGCTCCGCAGTCGTAGGGGGAAAACAACCATTTGTGCGGATCGATGGTGACGCTGTCGGCCTGTTCAATGCCCAAAAACTGGGGGCGGACGGAATCCACCACAAGGGCAGCCCCCCCGTAAGCCGCATCCACATGAAACCAGAGGCCTTCCTTTTTACAGATCGCTGCGATGCCCTGAAGGTCGTCTATGATCCCGGCATTGGTGGTCCCCCCGGTACCGACCACGGCAAAAAGGCGTTCCCGCTGCCCGGGTTCGAGCCGGTCAATGGCCGATTGCAGCATGGGCCCCGTCATTTGGTCTTCCGTCTCTACCAGCAGCACGTCCACATCGATTACCTTGGCCATGGCCTTGATGGAGCTATGGGCGCCGCTGGAGGTCAGGATCAGGCCTTTTTTGCCCTGGGCGTGGGGATGTTTGCGAAAAACCTCCCGGGCGGTTACCATGGCTGAAAGGTTGGCGGCCGTCCCCCCACTGGTGAAAACCCCAAAGGCGCCTGCCGGCATGCCCGTAAGGGTGACCAGCCAGTCCATGGCGCGGTTCTCACAATAGATCCCCCCCGCACCTTCCATCCAGTAGGCACCGTGGATGGATGAAGCCGAGGTGATCAGGTCAAAGAGGACCGCGGCGCGGGTGGGGGCAGCCGGGACAAAAGCCAGGTGACGCGGGTGGTCGATAGGTACGGTCGCCTTTACGAGGACGTCCCGGAACATTTCAAAGGCTTTCTCCCCCCCAATGCCCTCAGGGGTGATGGTTTCCCCCACCAGGGCGTGCAGGTCCTCCTCCTTTTTGGGAATGCCAAATTCCGGGGCATCGTTGGTAATCCGGCTGATCGCGTATTTCATGACATCCAGTGTCATCTCCACGGTATCGATATCGATCTTGTGCATCTGTTGGCTTTTTCAGGGCAAAGATAGGATACCGGCCAATACCGGAGGCTTAAAGCGGGTAGGTAAAAATGGAAAATTCCTGGTCCAGGGGCTGGAAGTCCTCCAAAAGATCCGTCAGCAGGTCCGGGCCGATTGAGAGGTAGAATTCTGAAAAATTCCGGTTGCGTTCCTGGAGCCCGCCTTCGGGAAAAAGGGCTTCCTGTAGCATGTGCACCCGGCCCAGGACATCTTTCAGGTTTCGTTTCTGTGCCTTCAGCAGTCGTTTCTCAAGCCTGTCCAGACCATTTAGCTGTTTGACCTCCTGCGCCCTGACGGCACCCAGGAAGGATTTATCGGTCTTTTCCGCCAAATCGTACAGGGCTTTGAATTGCGCTTTTAAATGCTTTCGTTGGGGGCTGAAATCGATCTCGACCTCAGAGATTTCCCGCACTTTCTTCTCTGCCAGCACATCCGGGTCCAGGAAAAGGGCTTTCAGGTCCAGGTCGAGCTTCTCAGCCTTGTGCTTTTGCTTTTCAGATACTAAAAGGGCTGAATTCCGGAGCAACAACATGGGGAAAGGTATCCCGGATTCCCCGAAATAGTCCTTGAGCTCCAGCCAGTATGCGAGCTCTCCCCCTCCCCCGATATAACAGAGGTTGGGCAGGATTGCCTCCTGATACAGGGGGCGGGTGGTGACGTTGGGGGAAAACCGCTCCGGATGGGACTGGAGTTCCTCGCGGAGTTCATCCGCTGTAAACCTCAGGTCGGAGTCGAGTACCCCGTATACTCCCTCCGCTTCCACCAGGCGGCTGCGAAACCCCTCTGTCAGGTAAAAAAAGTTGAGTTCCCGGGGGCTTACCTGTATCCGGTAATTCCCCTCAAGGGCATTCAACCTGTCGATACTCTCGGAGACCTTGCGATACCCGAGTTGCCTGAACAAGTCATTTTCTATGTAGGGGATGAAAAGGCTTTTCAGCCGGGCATCATCCGAATCCAGGATGACCAGGCCCAGCTTTCCGAACAGTTCGTTGACCAAATAACGCGTTGCTTCCGCCATGTTGGTATGCTCCAGGTAGGCCCGCTTAAAAAGCTGCCTCAGCCGGTCGGCCCTTTTTCCCGGGCCCAGGTCGGCCGAGAACTTTTCAAAAACCGCGTCCAACCCTTCCGTATCCATACGCCCAACGGCTCCTCCGGCGGTTCGGTTCCAGCGGATTTCCTTACCCTGGAAATTGAAGTGATTGACTTCCTCAAAATCGTGGTCCTCGGTTCCCATCCAGTAGACAGGGACAAAATGGTGGTCCGGATAGTGTTCTTTCAGGATGCGGGCCATCTTGATGGTAGAAAGGATCTTGTACACGAAATACAGGGGACCCGTAAAGAGGTTCAGCTGGTGTCCGGTCACCACGGTAAACGTCGTGGTCTCCCTCAGTTTATCGAGGTGCTCCCGGGTAGCTTCGGAAATTTGGAGGTCGGCGTACTGCTCCCCAAGGACTTCAAGGAGCACCTTCCTGTGCTCGGGGTCAAAAGACGACCCCTTCTCCCGTATCTGCCCCTGAAATGCCTCGAGGGTAGGAAAACGCCCGTAAAATGGCTTCAAATCCGGAAGCTCTTCAAGGTAATCCAGAATTAGCCTTGAAAAAAAGCCGGTTTCCTTGAAAGGAATTCCTTCTGAGTGCATGGAGCGGATTGAAAGACCAAAGATAAAATTCCCTAAAGTAGGAATTCCTAAAAATACGTTAAGATGCAAACCCGCCACTTCCCGGTAAGGCCCCGGGGCCCCGGTCTAACTCTTTGGGGATGGTTGCCAAGTAATCCAGATTCCGTAGTTTTGGGAACTTGTATCAAACAAACCGATGAAACGACTCTTTTTTACCCTTGCCAGCCTGTTGTTGCTGGCTTCAGGAACATCTCAAACCCTGAAATCACCCTCGGAGTTTCTGGGGTATGAACTCGGAACAAAATTTACACGGCACCACGAAGTGCTCTCCTATTTCAAATACGTAAGCGAAACACTGCCCCAACAGGTGCAGCTGGAGCCCTACGGGTTCACCAATGAACGCAGGCCCCTGATGGTCGCTTTCCTGTCCAGCCCCGAGAACATGTCCCGGCTGGAAAGCCTTCGGCAGGCGCACCTGGAAAGCACTGAAGGCAAGGGAAATGCAGAGGTGGCGTTCGTTTGGCTCAGTTATAATGTCCACGGAAATGAGAGCGTCAGCACGGAGGCATCCATGCAAACCCTGTACGAATTGCTGACCAGTAAAAAGGCCTATCTCGAAAATACCCTGGTCATCATAGACCCGTGTATCAATCCGGACGGGCGGGAGCGGTATGTGAACTGGTACTACCAGTACAAGAACACACCCTATCAGGTAAACCCGGACAGCAAAGAACACCAGGAAGGCTGGTGGACCGGCCGGAGCAACCACTACATGTTCGACCTGAACCGGGACTGGGCCTGGCTGACCCAGGTGGAAAGCCAGCAGCGGATCGCACAATTCAACCAGTGGATGCCGCACATCCATGTGGATTTTCACGAACAGGGGATGAACAACCCCTATTATTTTGCTCCTGCGGCAGAACCCTACCACGAGGTAATCACCGATTTTCAACGCGATTTCCAAAAGGAGATCGGACGGAACCACGCCCGCTATTTCGACCAGAACGGCTGGTTCTATTTTACCCGGGAGGTCTTTGACCTGTTCTACCCCAGTTACGGGGATACCTACCCCACCTACAACGGGGCCGTCGGGATGACCTATGAACAGGGGGGCAGTGGCCGTGCCGGCCTGGGGGTCATTGTGGACAACGGGGACACCCTGACCCTGAAGGACCGGATTTCACACCACCTGACTACCGGGCTGAGCACCGTGGAAGTCGCCTCCCGCCAGGCGCAGACCCTAAATGAAGAATTCCGGAACTACTACAGCCGTGACCACAATTTCAAATATCAGGCCTACCTGCTAAAAGGCGATCGGGACAGGCAGGAGGCCCTGACCCGACTCCTGGACCAGCACCAGATTTCCTATGGCTGGGCATCCGGCGGCCGGGTCAAGGGATTCCATTACGGGCAGGGGTCGGAAGGATCCCTGAATGCGGATGAAAACACCCTGGTCGTCCCCACCCACCAGAAAAAAGGGGTCCTGGTCAAAGTGTTGTTTGAGCCCAATGCACAATTGAGCGATTCGCTCACCTATGACATCACCGCCTGGTCCCTGCCCTATGCCTATGGCCTGGAGGCCCTCGCCTCTGAGACCCGCGTGGGAATTCGGGAAGGGAACCCCTCCATGTCCGAATCGGCCGCACCAGGGCTTCGCGAAGGGGCCTATGCGCACCTTTCTGACTGGAGCAGCATGAAGGACGCCCGCTTTCTGGCCGGTCTGTTGAAGGCGGGAATCAGGGTTCGGCGGGCCGAGCGTCCCTTTGAGCTGGACGGGCAAACATGGGCTGCCGGAAGCCTGATCATCACCCGGGGGGACAACAGGCACCTGGATGGGTTTCACCAAAAACTCGGTGCGATCGCCCAAAGCCACCAGAAAAAGCTCACTCCCGTCACTACCGGGATGGTCGATTCCGGAAAGGATTTCGGGTCCCGATACGTGGGCCATGTGGCCCCGCCAAAGGTGGCCGTGCTGTCCGGGGACCCTACCTCTACCCTGAGGTTTGGCGAAGTCTGGCACTTTTTCGAACAACAGCTGCAGTACCCGCTAACGGTTCTGGACGCCGCCTTTTTTGACCGGGTGGACCTTGAGGACTACGATGTGCTTATCCTTCCCGGCGGCTGGGGCTACCGGGGATTTTTAACCACGGACCGCAAGGCTGCGTTACGGCAATGGGTGGCCAATGGTGGAAAGCTTATTGCGATGGGCAATGCCCTCTCGTCCCTCGGGGATGATGACGGGTTTGGGATCCGCAGGAATCAAAACGGGGCTTCAGACACCGCAACCCGCCCCCGGTATGCCGAAACCCGGCGGGATCGCATCCGGGAATCCATCACAGGGGCGATTTTCAAAGCATCCGTGGACCCAACCCACCCCCTGGCTTTTGGATACGGAGACACCTATTATACCCTGAAGCTGGGAAGCAGCACATACGAACTGCCCGGTCGGGGGACCGTTGCCTCCCTGGGGAGAACCCCCGTTCCGGTGGCCGGATTTGCCGGGAGCGAGGCCCTTAAAAACCTTCCCGGAAGCCTGGTTTTCGGCGTGGAAAATCACGGAAGCGGAGCCGTAATCTACATGGCGGACAACCCCCTGTTCCGTGGTTTTTGGGAAAACGGAAAGCTCTTTTTTGCCAATGCGCTGTTTATGGTTTCACCATAAATACAAATCTCAAATTCCAAATTCCAACCCAAAAAACAGGGTAGTAACCTCCTCCACTTTTTGGAATTTGGAATTTGGAATTTGGAATTTCGCTTAAAGCGATGCCACCACATCAGGCGCCAGGGCTCCCACGCCCGGAGGGCTTTCCAAGAGTACGGCATCCAGGTCCTCCACCCCTTCGATGGGGATGATCTGTTCTCCCTGGGGATCCCATTCAATCCGCCTGCCGAGTTTCCAGGAGAGTCCTGCCATGTGGGCCGAAATTGCCTCTTCAAACCCTTCCTGTATGCCGCAGCTCACCTGTCCGCCATTGCGAATCACACTGAGCCATTCCCGCATGTGCAGGAATGTGGAATCCACACGTTTTCCGTCCACATAGGTCCACATGAGGCCTTTGTCGGCAAAGTACTGGGAAGTGGCTGAAGAAACCCCGTCCAGGGCCGTAGCCGCCGGATTGTAGTGGTAAATCGGGCTTCCTGGCTCCATCTTGCCCGCTTCGAGCATTTCTGCATACCGTGTAGAACGTCCATCAGGCCAGATGGTAAGCCGGTTCCCCAGTTCCATGGATGCATCATGGCCCATAAGCATGGTCGGCCTGTTGAGCCCATTGCCCAGGGTGGCACTGTAGGTAAAGGTCATGCCGCGTTCCTTCCCTGGTTTCTGGCTGCTGCCCGTACTGAAATCCGGAAATTCAAAATTCGCCTGCAGCACGTCCGGCACGTTCCGTCCGTCCCGGTGGGTGTAGATACCCCCGGAGGCCATTACCGAGCGCGGTATGCCCATATTCAGGACACAGTTCAGGCGGTCGTAGTCGTGGGTCAGCAGGTCCCCTGAAAGGCCGGAGCCGTAGGCCCACCACTTCCGCCAACGGAAAAAGTGGTTCTTGTTAAAGGGGATCTGAGGGGCAGACCCCAGGAACTGTTCCCAGTCGATGGTCTGGGGACTGGCTTCCGGATGGATGTCGTAATTCCAGGCGCCGTTGTCGTCATTCCTGTTGGTGTTGGTAGTGATCAGGGAAACATGTCCGAGGATTCCCTTATCGACAATATCCTGGGCCGTCTTGAAGCTGAGGGTCTGCCGGTGTTGGTGGCCGACCTGGAAGGTAGCCTTTGAATTCAGTGCCGCCTCCTTCAGCTCGTAGGTCTCGGCCACGGTGTGTGTCATCGGCTTTTCCACATAGACATGCACGTCGTTCCGCAAAGCTTCAATGGCCATGGGGGCATGCCAGTGGTCCGGCGTGGCAATGACCACGGCTTCCACCTCACCGCTTTGGATCATATCGGTATAGGTCCGGTATCTTTTAACGGGTTGCTCCGGGGTCCCAAAAGAGCGTATCGCCTTTTCCGCCTGGGTGTCAAAGACATCACAAACGCCAGTGATCCGTACATTCAGCGGCTCCTGGGCACGGAAATCCGTAAGGGCAGTAAAGGGACGTCCCTCTGCTTTTGCAAGGGCCTCAGCTTCCTCCATGGCGGCAATCCACTCATCAGTGGCATACCCGAGGGAACGGCACAGCTGTTCCCCGCGGATCCCGAAACCGATAATCCCCACCCGTACCGGTTCCCCGGATATGGCAGGCACTGCCGATGGCAGGGAAGGCTGAATATTGAGTCGTTCCAAAATGGCTTCCCGCTCCCGCTTCTTACCCACGGTCCCGGAGGCTCCTGCCCACCATACGGCTCCCAAAATCGGGATACTTCCTAATCCTAAAAGGGCTTCTCTTCGCGTCCAGCTCATGACAATTCGGTTTTAGTAGTTGGGTTGTTTTTTGAAAAGAGTCGGGGCAGCCCGAACAGGGATCCCGTGGGCTGATAAAACAGGACCAGACAGGCTACAGCCTCAATGAGGTTCTTGTTGACGATCCAGTAGCTGCCCTCCGTATTGACCTGTTCCATTCCCGGCCAGGAGGGGTGTGCGAGGTAATAAAGCATCAGCAGTCCAAAACCCGCCAGGGCTCCGGCCCGCTCAAAGACCCCCAGGATCAGGGTGACCCCTACAAAGATGAGGGCAGCCCAGTTAAGCGTATCCACCCAGGGGAGTATCGCTTCAGAGGTCATGGACTGAAATACGGGCTTGAGGGGCCCCTGGGCAGATGCCAGGTACCCAAAACTCGTCCAGTCCGGGTTATACACTTTGACAATCCCTTCGTACAGGAAATGCCATCCGATTAGAATTCGCAGGAAGGTGATGCTGCGTCTGAGCCCCCCTCCGTCAGAAGTTGTTGTCATATCTCAGTTGTTTAATTCCTATGATAACTCCGGGAGTAACCCTGCCTGTGGATAAACACACATTTGACGAAGGTATCCCGTAAAAGGTTCAAATTTTATGACAGAAATCAGCTATTCCTGAATTCTGCTGCCCCCCACCTCAAGAGCGGGAGGCCAGGGTTTTCACAGCGGCAACAAACCGGTCCAGCTCCCCGGTGGTAGTGTATACATTCGGCGTGATCCGGCAACCCTTCACATTCGCGTAATCGATGGCCACGGTAAAGATGCCAAATTCCTCCAGGAGCAGCTCTGCCATGCGTTTTGGCTCGATCCGTGTAAGTCCGACATTGGCGATCCCACAGCTGCGGGCCGGATCTTCAGGAGTGTTCACGAGTACATTGGGCACCTCCCTGAGGGCATCGCTCCAGTACCGCTGCAGGTAGCGAAGGCGGTTGGTCTTTCGCTCCAGTCCGATCAGCTCCAGGTAATCCATGGCATTATCGATGGCCAGGTCCGTGTGGACCGGGTGCGTCCCGGTATGGTTAAGCCGGCTGATGTCCTGAGGATCGCGTTTGTGCTCAGCCAGCAGGGGCCAGATCTTTGGGATATGTTCCCGCTTTACATAAAGCATGCCGGCCCCCAGGGGAGCGCTCAACCATTTGTGGAGGCTGGAGCCGTAATAATCACAATCCAGGGCCTCCAGGTCTACTGGGATGTGCCCCACGCAGTGGGCGCCGTCTACCAAAACCTCGACCCCGTACCTGTGAGCCATGTCACAAATCTTGCGGACGGGCAGGATCTGCCCGGTGATGTTGATCATATGGCAAATCATCAGAAGCCGCGTCCTGGGGGTAATCCGGGACTCGTACAGGGAAACCAGTTCCTCGTCGGATTGCGGGTGGTTCGGCACGGACACGGTATGGCACACCACCCCGTACCTTCCAGAAATCTGGCCAAAGTGGTCCTTCATAGCGCCGTAATCCTGCAGGGCGAAAAGCGCCTCATCCCCTTCCTTCCAGGGGTATCCCCCTATGATCATGTCCAGGGATTCCGTGGTATTGCGGGTAAGAACCAGGGTGTCTTCCGGGCAGTTCAACAAGCCTGCCAACCTGGCTGCAATCCGCTTTTTATTGTCCCACTGGACGGTCCGCATGTAGTACGATCCCTGGTAATTTACCTCTTTGACGTGTTCCACAAACTGCTGCAGGATGGGGGTGGGGATGATGTTATAGTAGCCGTTTTCAAGGTTGATGTAGTCTGGCTTCAGGCGGTAATCCCGTCGGATCCGATCCCAGAAATCATCCTCCCGTTCCGGGTAGGGCTCGGCATGGGCTTTTGGAAGGGGTTCCCAGCCCGAGGCAACCATCGGAGCTGCCAGGGCTGCAAATCCGAGGTTTCGGATAAATTCCCGTTTTTTCATCGGTTGGTCGTTTAACTCCCTACAAGATAAGAAATACTGGAAATCCAGCCAGGCAGGAAGGTGGGACTGCTTTTAAATCCGTCCCAAAAGCCGTATCTTCGAATACGTGGAATCCCCTTGAAAAACAACGTGCAAAAAGAGGGGGTTCACCTATCAGAAATCAACGCTATGAAACTGAATTTCAACTCACTGACCTTTCTTGTCACCTGTCTCCTGATCGGCCTGACAACCCATGCCCAGGAAGAAGAACCACCTGTTTCCGGAGATTATCTGCAGTTCCAGGGAGCCGTGCTGGATGCCGATACCAGGGAACCCCTGGTTTTCGCGACACTCATTGTAGAAAATCAAAACATCAGTACCATCACGAATTCGGAAGGTGAATTCCTCTTGAAGGTACCCAATGCGGTGGCGGGGGGAAACGTCCAGATCTCCTTCCTCGGCTACACCTCCAGGGTCCTCCCCTTAAGCCAGTTCAGAGCAGGGGACAATGAGATTTTGCTGACCCAGTCGGTAACCTCCCTGCCGGAGGTGGATGTAGTGGTTCCCAGGAATGCGCGGAACCTCGTACAGGAGACCTTCCGCAACAGGCAGGACACCTATATGCAGGAACCGCTGCGTATGACGGCTTTTTACCGGGAAACCATCAAAAGAAGGCGGAGGAACGTTTCCCTTTCTGAAGCGGTGGTTACCATCTTCAAAACCCCGTACAGTGCTCCCCGAAGGGATGTGGTACAGCTTTACAAGGCCCGTAAAAGCACCGATTATTCCAAACTGGATACCGTGGCCCTCAAATTACAGGGCGGCCCGTTCAATGCGCTCTACGTGGACCTGATGAAATACCCCGATTACATCTTCGGGCCGGATTACATCGATTCTTATGATTTCTATTTCGAACGAAATACCCGGATCAACGACCGGCTGATCTTTGTGATTGGATTCCGCCCGAAGCCCGAAATCGTGGAACCGCTCTACCAGGGGCGGTTGTACATAGACGGGGAGCGGAAGATCCTCACCAGTGCCATTTACTCCCTGAACATTACCAACAGGGACCTGGCCAGTCGGATGTTCGTAAGGAAAAAACCTGCAAACGCCTATGTGTACCCCACGGAAGTGGCCTACCGTGTGGATTACCGGGAGAAGGACGGCCGCTGGTATTACGGGTACAGCAATGCCATCCTGGAGTTCAAAATCGACTGGGACAAAAAATTGTTCAATTCCGTTTACAGCCTGACCTGTGAGATGGCCGTCACCGATTGGGAACGCAACCCGGAGGGAAAAACCCCAAGGGTTCGGGAGCGGATCCGGTCCTCCATTATCCTGAGTGATGCAGCAGACGGATTCTCTGACCCGGATTTCTGGGGGGCCTACAATATCATCGAGCCGGATAAATCGATCGAATCGGCCATCCGCAAAATCCAGCGACAGCTCCGGCGCGAACGTCGCAGGGAAGACTGAAATTCTTTAGCGGCCTTTTCAGCACCCGGGGGATGGAGCTCCGGAATGGTTATAAACAATTGTTCATATCTCCCGTTTATAAACTGTGAATTTCTTTCATTCTAAATATTTGGTGATCAGAATGTAAGATTCTATGTTTGAATTGTAATCATTAAGGGAATTTCAGTCCTTGAGATTTCAGTAAGGTTACTGCGAAGTTGACGTTCTTTGTATTGTTGATTAACCTCGGAAACCAACCCGTAGCAATACGGCGATCACAAAGAGGTGAGCCCGTTTCGGAAGGCGGTAGTCTCCGAATCTGGTGGGAACTTTTGCGTTACACGGAAAACCCAGGTTTGCCGCGTAAGACAACTGGACTAAGCAACAAGAAGAAATGATTGCTGGTATGCCCTGGCAACGGGGAATGCAGAAATTGTTTCAAACGTCGCAACGGCGCCGCAGCCGTCCTGCTTCGGCAGGGCTTGAAAACTGCACGCTGTTTCAGAGAGCCATGTCATTGTACCAGGTACATTGATATGGCTTTCGTTTTTTCATCCCGTTCCAGCATCACACCCCACCCCTTTACCCTACTCCCCATTTTACGCATAGCTTCATTAAAATTGTATATTTGCTCCGCTCTAAACCCGACGTAGCCAATGGCAAAAATCAGATATACCAAAACCGATGAGGCACCGGCACTGGCCACCGCTTCCTTCCTGCCGATCGTTTCGGCTTTTACCCGGTCCGCCGGTATCGAAATGGAAACCCGGGACATCTCCCTGGCGGGCAGGATCCTGGCCGCCTTTCCGGACCGCCTTTCCGAAGCTCAGCAGGTGACCGATGACCTTGAATTCCTCGGAAAACTCGCCAAAGAGCCCGAAGCCAACATCATAAAACTACCCAATATCAGTGCCTCCATCCCCCAGCTAAAAGAAGCTATACAGGAACTGCAGGCCAAAGGGTATGCCCTTCCCGACTACCCGGATGAACCTTCCGACGCGGCAGAAAAGGAGGTGAAAGCACGGTACGATAAGATCAAAGGCAGTGCAGTGAACCCCGTGCTCCGGGAAGGCAATTCTGATCGACGGGCCCCAAAGCCGGTCAAGAATTACGCCCGCAAGCACCCACACTCCATGGGCGCCTGGAGCCCTGATTCAAAAAGCCACGTGGCCACCATGGGATCCGGGGATTTCAAATCAAACGAAAAATCCACAACCCTCGGCAAGGCCGCTACCGTCCGGATCGAATGGAGTGGTACCGGCGGGCAGACCAAAATTTTGAAACCGGAAGTCGCCCTGCAGGAAGGGGAGATCATCGATGCCAGCGTTATGGAAAAATCGGCCCTGCTGGAATTCCTGAGAAAGCAGGTTGAGGAAGCCCGGAGTGAAGGGGTCCTGTTCTCGATCCACCTGAAAGCTACCATGATGAAGGTTTCCGACCCCATCATTTTTGGGTATGTATTGAAGACCTATTTCCACGAGCTCTTTGAAACCCATGGGAAGACCCTGGAGGAGCTAGGGGTGGATGCCAATGAAGGCCTGGAAAGCCTGCTGCACGCCCTGGATGCACTCCCCGGGGACGCGGCTGCAGAGATCCGTCAGGCCGTTGAAAAAACCCTGGAGAACGGGCCAGACCTCGCCATGGTCAACTCGGATAAGGGGATAACCAACCTGCATGTTCCCAGCGATGTCATTATCGACGCCTCCATGCCGGCCATGATCCGGAACTCCGGGAAAATGTGGAATTCCAACGGATCCCTTCAGGACACCAAGGCCGTAATCCCGGACAGCAGCTATGCAGGCATTTATCAGGCTACCATCGACTTCTGCAAAAAATACGGGGCCCTGGATCCGCGGACCATGGGAACCGTTCCCAATGTGGGGCTTATGGCCCAGAAAGCCGAGGAATACGGCTCCCACGATAAAACCTTTGAAATTGAAGCAAAGGGAACCGTGCAGGTCATCGACAATGCCTCCGGAGAGGTCCTGCTGGAACATCCGGTGGCGGCCGGTGACATCTGGCGGATGTGCCAGGTAAAGGACCTGCCCGTACAGGACTGGATTCAACTGGCAGTGAGCCGGGCACGGGAGTCTGAAACCCCGGCGGTCTTCTGGCTGGATGCCGGGCGCGCCCACGACCGGGAATTGATCAAAAAGGTAGATGCCTACCTGCCCGAAAGCAAAAGGGAGGAACTGAACATTCAAATCATGGCGCCGGTGGAAGCCGCCTGGTACACCCTGGAGCGGATACGCGAAGGCGAAGATACCATCTCGGTTACCGGAAACGTACTAAGGGATTACCTTACCGACCTGTTTCCCATCCTGGAGGTGGGCACGAGCGCTAAAATGCTTTCCATAGTGCCCCTTATGAACGGGGGTGGGTTGTTCGAAACAGGGGCCGGGGGTTCTGCCCCCAAACACGTGGAGCAATTCCTGGAAGAAGGGCATCTCAGATGGGATTCCCTGGGAGAATTTATGGCCCTGGCGGTATCCCTGGAGCACTATGGCAGTAAAAACAACAGCCCCCGGGCGCGTATCCTCGGAAATGCCCTGGACCAGGCCACTGAAAAATTCCTTGAAGAAAACAAATCCCCCTCCCGGAAAGTCGGGGAACTGGATACGCGCGGCAGCCATTTTTTCCTGGCCCTCTATTGGGCAGAAGCACTGGCCGCACAGGATGAGGACGCAGGCCTGAAAACGCTCTTTGAGGGAATTTTTGATCGCCTCTCCAGGGAGTCGGAGACCATCTCAGGGGAATTACTGGACGCCCAGGGCACCCCTCAGGACATCGGGGGATATTACCTGCCCGATGCAGAAAAAGTAGCCAGGGCCATGCGGCCCAGTACCACGTTTAACGAAATCCTCGATCGAATCGGGTGATTGAACCATCTGAAGGCCCTGCAGAAGCGGGGCCTTTTAGATACGGCCAGGTAAAAAGAAAGTATGCTATCTTTAAAAAAAAATTGCATGAGATCCGCGCTGGGGCTTATCCCATTCATTACAGTCCTGCTTTGGGCCGCCGGCATGAACGCCCAGGAACGTTTTACCCTGAGCGGAACGGTTACCGAAGCCAACAGTAATGAAACCCTTATTGGGGTAAGCATCCTGGTACCGGAACTCCGTACCGGTGCTGTAACCAATGAATACGGGTTTTATTCGCTTACCCTGCCCCGGGGGACCTATGAAATCGTCGTTTCCTACCTCGGGTTCCGGGATATCCGCAGGACCCTCACCTTGAATGCCAGCCAACGCATCGATTTTCAGCTGGAAGAAGAGGCAGAAGAGCTTGAGGAGGTGGTCCTGACCGAGGACGTGGAACGCCTGGACATCCGCAAACCCCAAATGAGCGTGGCGGCGCTGTCCGTGGAAACCATCAAGAAAATACCCGTGGTTCTCGGAGAGGCTGATGTGATCAAATCCATTATCCTCCTGCCCGGGGTTACCAATGCGGGAGAGGCCTCCTCCGGCTTTAACGTGCGTGGGGGTGCCGTGGACCAGAACCTCATCCTTTTGGACGAGGCCATCATCTTTAATTCCTCCCACCTGTTTGGCTTCTTTTCCGTATTTAACCCGGATGCCATCAAGGACATCAAACTCTATAAAGGCGGGATCCCCGCCCGGTACGGGGGCCGGGTCTCTTCCGTACTCGACATCTTCCAGAAAGAGGGAAACAGCAAGGAATTCCACATGAATGGCGGGATCGGGGCCGTCGCCAGCCGCCTCCTTGCCGAGGGCCCGATCGTGAAGGACAAGGCATCCTTCCTGGTGGGCGGGAGGGCTTCCTATGCACACCTTTTCCTGCCCCTGATCGACCTGGACAACAGGGCCTATTTCTACGACCTGAACACCAAACTGAATTACCAGGTAAACGAGCGTAACAACCTTTTCCTTTCCGGATACTTTGGAAGGGACCTTTTCAGCATTAGCGATTTATTTGTGAATACCTACGGGAATGCCGTCTTCAACTTCCGTTGGAACCACATCTTCTCGGACAAACTCTTTTCCAACCTCTCCCTGATCTATTCGGATTACTATTACGGCCTGGAACTCGATTTTGTCGGGTTTGAATGGGATTCAGGCATCCAGAATTTCAACGTCAAATACGACCTCAAGCACTACCTGAGCGATAAATTGCAGATCAATTACGGCCTGAACAGCATTTATTATGTCTTTAACCCCGGGAAGATCATCCCAAGCGGGGAAGACTCGGGGATCGTCGAAGAGCAGCTTACCAAGAAATACGCCAACGAG
>JAWWDW010000008.1:0-15826 GCA_033719735.1 Robiginitalea sp.
ATGGGATATAAGATCGCCATGAAAACCTTCTGGATCGCTGTTCTGCTGATGACCTCTCAGGTTGCCCTTGCCCAGGAATGGACCACCGACACGGCGACGGTCCATTTCAGGATCCGCAATGCAGGAATTGCCGTGAAAGGAACCTTTGACAGTGTGTCCCTCTCCCTGAAGCGGAATGGCAATACCTGGAAGGAAACGACCTTGTCCGGCCGGGTCCTGGCAGCTACCATTGATACGGGGTTCGGCCTTCGGGACAAACACCTGAGGGAAGGGGATTACTTCGGGGTGGAGACCTACCCCTGGATCCGGATGGAATCCACAGAGCTGAAGCAAACCGAAACGGGACACCTGGAAGGGACCTTCAGGCTTAGCATAAAGGAACATACGCAGGAAATCCCCCTGATCTTCACCTTGGTGGAATCAAGGGATACAATCATCCTGGAAACGGAATTTGAGGTGGACCGGCGTGCATTTGGCCTGGGCGGCAAGAGCCTGATCCTCTCGGACAGGGTCCGTGTTTTTGTGAATGCTGAATTCAGCAATCCCCGGTAATCCAGATCCCCTGATTCCTGATACGGAACCACCGTTTTGGGCACTACATCCCTGTAACATTTACCCTCTTTTTGCGACTGATATATTGAAGCGACCTATGCGTCAGTATAAGAAATAGCACCACTCCCAACGATGAACTTGAAACCACTTCTGGAACGACCTGACCTGAACCCCGGCAAGCGCACCCTGGGGAAGGTCCAAAACTTCAGGGAACTACTCCAGGCCCTTGGGAAAAGGGAATTGCCGGATGCTGTAACCGAGGCACTGAACCTGAAAATCGATGCCCTCAATGAAATGCAGGGGACCGAGAAGCAGTACCGAAAGGCCGTGGTCAACACGGAATACAAGATCCTGAAATTCCTGGAAAAGGAACATAAAATCGTCCCAAAAAACCACTACCAGAAAACCTGGCTGGCCCTTGGGATGGCGGTCTTTGGGGTACCTATCGGTGTGGCCATGGGGACTGCCCTGGGGAACATGGGCTTTATGGGGGTTGGAATAGGCATGGGCCTGGCCATCGGTATTGCCGTGGGGGCCGGTATGGACAAAAAAGCCCGGGAGGAAGGCCGTCAACTGGAGTTCGAGGCGCGCATCTAGCTGCAGCAAGACCGCATCCGGACCCCGATAGTCGAATATTTTTTCGACCTGCTTACCCTGGCCGTACTTTTAAAGGCACATCTTAGGTATCCAAGAAATGTGGCCCAGACTGTATACATGGTTTAAATACGCCCTCGGGATCGGCGTACTGGCCTTGCTGATCTTTACGGCTAAATACTATTACGACACCTCCTACTCAGGGGATGCCAACACCCATTTTATGGAAGGCGACTACAGTTCCCTGGACGACATCCTGGCCGATGACGCCTTCCGGGATAAGATCCTCTATGTAGACTTCTGGTTCAGTACCTGCGGATTTTGCCGGAAAGAATTCAGGCACCTGCCGGATGTCCGGGAATACGTAAGGGACAGGGACCAGGTAGTTTTCCTCTATATCTCACATCAGACGCGTCACCCGAACACCCGGCAGCTTTGGAAAAACGCCATCCAGGAACTCGGCCTTGACGGCTACCACTATATGATGGACCGGGATTTCGAGAAAAATATGTGGCAACAGCTCCGCACAAAAGACACCACCATTCGGGGCGGCTTTCCACACTACCTGATCATTGACAACAGCTCCGGCTATCGGAATTACAACGCCCCAAAACCTTCGCAAATAGCCGACTTAAAAGCGGTCATGGACCCTTTGCTTACCCGGTGAATCGCCCGTATTCGACGAATGACCCATTAATCGAACTTTTTCGCTCTATATCCCACAAAACGTGCGTTTTATCCCAATTTTCTGGCTCCAGGGCGTCAAATCCCTACTTTGACGGTCCTTTTGGAAGGTATGCCATTGCTTTCTGAAGGTTTATCAATTCGAAACCCCAACAGGAAAGATCAAAAAAAACCGGCTCAGATACCAACCGGATGAAGCCAACACCACATACGAGCCTGTATGCCCTGGATAACGCCCAGCTCCTCAACCTGGTGCGGCGGTATCAGTACTTTGGCTTTTCAGAAGAAACACGGGACAAGGCCCGGAGAATCCTGGAAAAACGGGGGTTGGATGAGGATATCCTCCGCAGGATCGGGTATCTGAACCAGGATCCGTTCGACGAGGCCCTGAAGTACTACCTGAACTTTAAGCGGCTCTCAAGGGTGGCCTTTCTTATTTATGGCGTTTTTATCCTTTTTATCATCGCCTCCTACTTTGTAGAACCCAATTGGATGGTGTCTTCCTTTCTTCTTGGGATTTTTGCCGGTCTGGTAGGTTTTGTGGTCCTGTCGCTTGTTAGCCAGTTGCGTTTTTACAGGGTGCTGGGGAAATCGTTTACAGATGGAAGCCCCCTGGTATTCTTCTTCCTGGGCATGCCCCTGTATTTCCTGATGTACTTCCGGTTTAAGTCCCGCATGGAGGAACACCTCAATCGGCTGGCCTGAAGTTGCATTGCCCCCCTTTATTAAACTGGGAAAGAATACAAATTTTGAGTACTTTAGGGTTGATTTAACACCATCCTATGAAACTCACCAAACTGCAGTGGCTTACCCTGCTGGCCATAGCCGCTTACCTCATCTATGAATTTTACTTCGTTTCCAGGTGGGAAAAAACCCTGCCTGAGAGCGATCCCGTTATCCGGGGCGACCTGGTATTCATTTATCCCATCCTGCTGGTCCTGGTCATTATCTCAGTGGTTCAGTTCGTGCGAAAAAAATCCTAAAAAAAGATTCATGTTACCGAGAGTCCTTACAATTTTTCTGGCATTGACCCTGCTGGGTGCCTGCAAGCAAGAAACAAAAAAAGAAGCCGGCACAGAGGCCCTCCCTGAAGGGTCCGCGGTGGAAGAAGCCACCCCGGAGGCCCAGAACCCCATGGCAGAAGTGGTAACCACTAAGGACTTTTGCTTTGCCTCCAGGACCCCAACCCCTGAGGAATTCGGGGAATCCTACAACTACCAGTTTACGCGTTTGCATATAGACGACAACGGAAAGGTTACCGGAACGCTTATAAACGCCCCTTACGGCACCGACGGTTCCCGGGGTGCCATCACCGGGGTATATCGGGAGGACCAGGCACTGGTGCAAACCACCACTACCTACCTGGCCGAGGGACAACTCTACGAGGAGCAACGGGACTACAAAATAGGGAGCGATGGCCTCGCCACCCTGAACGCCAAAAAGGAGGCCATACTGACCGTGCCCGCCGTTTCATGTGATCAGTACGATAGTTACCTCAAGGAATACCAACAGGGCATTCTGAAAAACCGCGTGAACACCACGGACCGGACCCGCCTGAAAAAAATGGAGGAAATTGCCGAATTCGGATACGGAGCGGAAGACCTGAACAACTTGCAGTTCATGGAAGTTGAAGTGGATCTGGACAACAATTATGAAACCCGGGAATTCCTGGTCTACCTCATGGACTCCATGGTCTGTGGAAGCGGGGGCTGTACCCTGTTCCTTATTGATCAGGACGGGAAGACCCTTTCGAGTACCAGCGTTGTAAAACTTCCCATCTTTATGCCAACCTCCACCATGGGGGATGTGGACCGGAAAGGGACCTGGAAAAGCCTCTATGTCTGGAGCCAGGGCTTTCGGGAGCTGGTCCCGGAAAATGGGGGATACCCCTCCAATGCCTCCATGGCGCCGGAAGTCCCGGAAGATGCCCTTTCCAATCATCCGGAGAAATACATGCTCGTGCTGGACTACCTGGAGTAAGCCCAATCATATTGTACCTGACTCACCCGTGGGTCCTGATCCCGGCCGGGCACGGCTTAATCATGGGAATTTTAGTACCTTCCCCTTGTAAATAACCCTATATCAATGACCGACCTTCAAATCGCGCAAAGCGTTACCCCGGAGCACATCCGGAAGATTGCCGCCAAACTCGATATTCCCGAAGACCAACTGGAATACTACGGAAGCAACAAAGCCAAACTCCCCCTGTCGCTTATCAACCCGGACACCCTTCCGGAGAAAAACCTCATCCTGGTCACCGCCATTACCCCTACCCCGGCCGGGGAGGGCAAGACCACCGTATCCATAGGCCTGGGGGACGGTCTGAACCACATCGGCAAGAAGGCGCTCACTGTTATAAGGGAACCCAGCCTTGGCCCGGTATTCGGGATCAAGGGGGGTGCCGCCGGGGGCGGACGCAGCCAGGTGATCCCCATGGCGGACATCAACCTGCACTTCACGGGGGATTTCAACGCCGTTGAAAAGGCCAACAACCTCCTGGCAGCCGTCATAGACAACAACATACAGGCCCGCAAAGGCAACCTCGGCATCGACCCGAGGACGGTCTTGTGGAAGCGTTGCATGGATATGAACGACCGTGGCCTTCGCAATATCATTGCCGCTTTGGGCGGGAAGTCCGGGGGCGTCCCCCGCGAGACCGGATTCAATATCACGGCAGCTTCCGAGATCATGGCTATCCTGTGCCTGAGCGAAGATTTTGAGGATCTGCAGACCCGGATCGGCAATATTTATGTGGGCGATACCTGGGAGGGCAAACCCGTATTCGCCAGGGACCTCAAGGCAGAAGGTGCCATGGCCGTCCTGCTGAAGGATGCCATCAAGCCCAACCTGGTGCAAACCCTGGAAGGAAACCCGGCCATTATCCACGGCGGCCCCTTTGCGAACATCGCCCAGGGGACCAACACGGTCATAGGCACCAAAATGGGGCTCAGCCTGGCCGACTATGTGGTAACCGAAGCCGGCTTTGGGGCCGACCTCGGGGCAGAAAAATTCCTGAACATCAAATGCAGGGCTGCCGGGTTGTCCCCGAAAGCCATTGTGTTGGTAGCTACCATACGGGCCCTGAAATACCACGGGGGAAAACCCCTGGGAGAGCTGGGCAATGAAGATACCAGCGCCCTCAGGGCGGGGTTGCCCAACCTGGAAAGGCATTTGGCCAGCCTGAAGAGTTTTGGCCTTCCCGTCGTGGTTGCCATCAACAACTTTGACAAGGACACCGACGCGGAAAGGGAGTTGCTCATGGAGCACTGCCAGTCCCTGGGGGTTCCCGTGGCCATCAGCAAGGGATGGGCTGAAGGAGGCAGAGGCTGTGAAGCCCTGGCGCATAAGGTTGTGGAAGCTGCAGCTACCTGCAGCGGGAAGTTCTCACCTACCTATGATTTGAGCGACCCGCCACGAAAGAAGATGGAAAAGATCTGCAAAACTATATACGGGGCCGAAAACGTCATCCTGACCAACAAGGCCAGCCGGCAATTACGGCGTTTTGAAGAATTGGGCTACGGCGGACTGCCCGTCTGTATGGCCAAGACGCAGAAAAGCCTCAGCGACGATGAAAAAAAGCTGGGACGTCCGGAAAATTTCGATATCAACATCCGTGAATTCGAAATCGCCGCCGGGGCCGGGTTTATCATCCCCATTGCGGGGAACATCCTCAGGATGCCCGGGCTGCCATCCAGCCCTGCCTCCGAGCGGATTACCATTGACCGGGACGGGAATATCGAAGGGCTGTTCTAAAAGGTATCGTTTAACCCCTTAAAAAAATCGATGATTTGGGTAGGGTATCTGTCCCTGAGATTGTTATAGAGTCGTAAAGGTCGTACCATGAAAGAAAATTACCTGGCCAAATGGATCAATAACGAACTCTCCGAGGAGGAGCTTGAAGTGTTCAGGAACACCCCTGAATTCAAGTCCTACCAGCGGATTGTTCAAACCGCCTCCCGGCTCGAGGGACCTGATTTCGATGTGGAACAGGCCCTGGCTGAAATACGCGAGGACAGGCAAAAACCCAAAGGCCGCGTGGTTCAATTTACCTCCTACAAGAGCCTTTGGAAGGTAGCTGCTGCGATCGTCGTGCTTCTGGGGATTACCTACTTCTATATCAACTCCCTGGATGAGGCGGTACATGCAGACTATGCCCAGCATACGGAAGTCGTCCTGCCGGATGCTTCAGAGGTGGTTTTAAATGCCGGGTCCGACCTGTCTTTCAGCGAGCGGAAATGGGACTCCAGGCGGCATGTGAAGCTCCATGGAGAGGCGTACTTCAAGGTTGCCAAAGGGCAGACCTTCACCGTGGAGACAACCTCCGGCTCCGTCACCGTGTTGGGGACCCAGTTCAACGTACTCCAGCGGGATGGGGTTTTCGTCGTGAGTTGCTATGAAGGGCTGGTACGGGTGGAACACAAGGGTACGGCCGTCGAACTCCCCGCCGGGACCGGGTATCGGTTCGTATACGGGGAAATAGATCACTTTGAGGTCACAGCCACTGAGCCCTCCTGGACAGCGGATGAGAGCTCCTTCCGGAGCATGCCTCTCTCCTTTGTGCTTGAGGAATTGGAAAGGCAGTACGATGTGGTGGTGGATACCCGCGAGGTGGATACCCGGGCATTATTTACCGGGACTTTCAGCAACACAAATTTGGATTTAGCGTTACAGAGTATAAGTGCACCCCAGCAACTCGGCTATTCCCTGGAAGGGAATAAAGTACTTATCTATGCGCAGAACGCTCCCTAACTTCCTGCTTGTTTTCTTGCTCTGTTTCCGGGCAGCAGCTTTTGCCCAGCAGGTACCCCGCCCATCCGAGACGCGGGAGCTGGCCAACTGGATCCCGGAAGTTGAAGCCCGCTTCGAGATCAAATTCTCCTTTGTCGATGAGGACCTTCGCGGGGTTACCCTTACCTGGGATCCGTCCGGGGGCCTGGAGGACTTCCTGGCATCCCTCCAGGCTCAAACCGATCTGTCCGTCCAAAAACTGAGTGCGCGGTACTATTCCCTTTCCCTTCCAAAAACCGTGGCCATATGCGGCCGGGTCCTGGATAATTACCGGGAAGCCGTAAACGGGGCTTCCATCGAGGTATTGGGTGAAGCGATCACCACCGTGAGTACAGAAGACGGGGGGTTTTACCTCGGGGAGGTGCCCAGGGGTGCCACTGTAAAAATCGGGCACCTGGGCTTCAAGCCGATGTTCTTGCAGGCATCCCGGTTATCCGATAAAGCCCCCTGCCTGGAACTCTCCCTCAGTATCCGGTATCAGGAACTGCAGGAAGTGGTGGTATATAAATTCCTGACCACAGGCCTCTCCAGGGAGGCCGATGGCAGCATCCGGATGGATCCCGGGGAGTTCGGACTCCTTCCGGGCCTTTCCGAACCCGATGTGTTGCAGTCCATACAGGCCCTGCCGGGGATAAAAAGCATCGATGAAACCGTCTCGGACATCAACATCCGGGGGGGGACCAACGACCAGAACCTCCTGCTCTGGGACGGGATCAAAATGTATCAATCGGGACATTTCTTCGGGCTGATCTCTGCCTTTAACCCCTACCTGACCGAATCCGTCCAGGTGATCAAAAACGGATCCAGTGCCCGCTACGGGGATGGGTTAAGCGGCATCATCAGCATGCAGACCTTTGACGATGTGGAGCGGACCTATTTCGGGGGCGGTGGGTTTAACCTGATAAGCGCCGATGTCTATTCCCACATCCCCATTACAGACCGGCTGGCCTTCCAGTTCTCTGCCCGTCGTTCGGTTACGGATTTCCTGAACACGCCCACCTATTCCCAGTTTTCGGACAGGGCTTTTCAGGATACGCAGATCATTACCCCGGGCAGGAGTGCCTCCCGGCAGGTTTCTGGCACGGATGAAAACTTCTATTTCTACGACTTCAGCGGCAAACTCCTGTACGATTTGGACGACCGGCACCGGCTGCGTATGAATTTCCTCTACATCGACAACGACCTGACCTATACGGAGACCCTTTCCGCGGATGCCTCCAGGAACCGAAGCCAACTCGACCAGACCAACATCGCCTTCGGAGGACGGCTGGAAAGTGACTGGAACGCCTCCCTGACCACGGAGATCACTGCCTACCATACCGAGTATGAGCTGGATTCCGAATTGCTCACCGAAAGCAGCGGACAGGAGCTCTATCAGTTGAACCAGGTCAATGAAAATGCCCTGAAAGCCCACGCATATTATCGTTTCAATGACCTGCTGCACTGGCAGGTAGGGTATCAGTTCCTGGAAACAGGGATCACCAACACCACCGAGGTAAGCCAGCCGCCCTTCCAGAGCCGTATCAAAAACCTGCTCTACACGCACGCCCTCTTTGCAGAATGGCGGTACCAGGGGCCCGAAAAACGGTTGCTGACCCGGGCAGGCCTCAGGCTCAACTACCTCTACAATCCCGGGGACTTCAGTGAATTCTATCTGGAACCCCGCCTGAGCCTCCACTACAAACTCACCGAACACCTGGGCCTGGAAGTCCTGGGGGAATTCAAAAACCAGGCAACCCACCAAATCGTGGACCTGGAACAAAACTTCCTGGGGATCGAAAAAAGGCGCTGGGTCCTGGCCGATGGCTTAAACCTCCCCGTGGCAACAAGCCGGCAGGGATCCGTGGGCCTTCATTACGACCGCGGCTTCTGGCTGGCCGGCATAGAGGCTTTCTACAAGCGGGTGGAAGGGATCAGTACAGATACACAGGGCTTTCAGAACGAAGACCAGTTCAACGGGGAACTGGGACGCTACCAGGTCTACGGAATCGAAGCCCTGGTGAACTACAAAACCAGATCCTGGAGCAGCTGGCTGAGCTACGCCTATAACCGGAATGAATATACCTTTGAAGCCTTGCAGCCCCCCACCTTCCCAAACAACCTGGACATCCGGCATACGGTGACCCTGGGGCTCAATTACACCTATGAGCAACTGAAAATGGGGCTGGGGCTGAACTACCGGACGGGCCGCCCCTACACGGAGCCCCTGCCCCCTCCTGACGATGTGGATACCTCCGTGTTTCCCAGCCGAATCAATTACGGTGAACCCAACGGAAACCGGCTCCCGGAATACCTTCGCCTGGATGCTTCGATGACCTATACCTTTGCAATTTCAGGGACGGTGCGGGCCTCGCTGGGGGCATCGGTCCTCAATCTTACGGGACGCCGCAATGTCCTGAACACCTATTACCGTTTGAACGACCAGGAACAGGTCGAAAAAATAGAAAGCATATCCCTGGGGCTCACCCCCAATGCGAGTTTCCGGATCTGGTTTTAAGACTTGTAAAGGCGGCTGATCACCAGCACGTGGGGAAAGGTTATGGCCGCAAGGAAGGAAAAGAACAGGGGCATAAACCCATAGGAGCTTTCCCTGAAGTAGAGAAATGCCAGGGCGAGGGTCACCAGGGCCCCTACCCAGTAAACGGCTGAGGAACGCATGTACCTGGATCCGTTTTGCCAGTTCACCGAACCGTATAACAACCGGATCTGGTCGGCCAGGGAAGGTACCGAATGCCAGACCACAAAGTAGATCGCAAAAGCCCAGATCAGGGATGCGGTATTGAAGACGATAAAGAAGAGTACCAGTAAAAAGACTTCCCGCACCAGGTACCGGACCAATTGGTTCCAGTAGAAGTTGAAAAAGCAGGTCAGGACGAACAGGCCGAGAAAACCGAGGCACCCATAGGTGAACCAGTCCTGGGGCACGGCAAAGCCGCTTATTTCCAGGATCACCGCCGATACCTGACTCGCGTGGGCCGCAAATAACAACAGCAGGATGGTAAGGCCATAACTGGTGTACAGGAGTTTCTGCAGCCAACTGCGGCGGCCCATTCGTTTAACCCAGTGCTGTTCCCCGAAATGGTACCCGCTGAAGAGGATAAAGAAGGTCAGGGCTACCAGTGGAAGCAGGCTGAATAAAAGGGCACTACCCAAAACAAACCCCACATACGCCAGGAGGAGCTTCGCATTGGATTTCTGCGATCCTTGGGCAGGACGCCGGCGCCTTAGAATTTCAAGGTCATTGGCCCCGTGCAGGATGCCAAAGGAGAATATCAGCACAAAGGCAAGCACTTCCTCCACGGAATGGCTGAAGTAAACCGCCAGCCAAAGGAAAAAAAAGGTGGAAACCAGCATGGCATTGCGCAAATCCGGAATTTTCACCCCTTTATTTTCCATTTTGTTTAAAATTTTATGATTTTATTTAAACAATACTGTTTAGTCTTTTGTAAATTTACTTAAACAAAACTAAAAAAGCTAATTGTTATGGAAAGTCTTTTGACAAATTTGTCGTACGTGGCCAAGATCGCCACGGACGATTATGTAGGGTTTACCTTTTTTGTAGGCTGTATGGCCATGATGGCCGCTTCGGCCTTCTTCTTCCTGTCGATGAACCAGTTCGACAAGAAGTGGCGCGTTTCCATCCTGGTTTCAGGGCTGATCACCTTCATCGCTGCCGTACACTACTGGTACATGCGTGACTACTGGGCCACCAACATGGAGTCCCCGACGTTTTTCCGGTATGTGGACTGGGTCCTGACCGTACCCCTGATGTGTGTGGAGTTCTTCCTCATCCTCAGGGTTGCAGGGGCGAAAAAATCCCTGATGTGGAACCTGATCCTGCTTTCAGTGATCATGCTGGTAACCGGATACTGGGGGGAAGCGGTACAGCGCGACCAGGCCTGGCTCTGGGGTCTGATCTCGGGAATCGCCTATTTCATCATCGTGTACATCATCTGGTTCGGATCGGCCAAGAAACTGGCGGAAAACGCCGGAGGGGCCGTCCTGCGTGCCCACAAAACCCTGTGCTGGTTCGTACTGGTGGGCTGGGCAATCTACCCGATCGGGTACATGGCAGGAACCCCGGGCTGGTATGAAGGTATCTTCACAGGCCTCAACATGGATGTGATCTACAACATCGGTGATGCCGTAAACAAAATTGGATTCGGACTGGTTGTCTACAACCTGGCGGTACAGGCGTCCTCCGACTCCTAACGAGATTGCTCATTGGCAATTATTTGATGGTTGATGAAGGGCTTCCCATTTCGGGGAGCCTTTCTTCTTTTTTGGGGGGGCCGGATTAGGATAGCCACGGGGAAATCCTTTAAAAAAACTTACTTTTAACCTCAATGGGCTACTGCGCCTGAACCCCTAAAGCCACACCGTCATGTTCAGCCTGATGCGAAACCTGAGAAGAACCCTGATCGAGAGCAATTCGGTCGGTAAATACCTTCTCTATGCCTTCGGGGAGGTGGTATTGATCGTACTGGGGATCCTTGCCGCCCTCTGGATCGACAACTGGAACCAGGAGCGGCAGGAAATGAAGCGGGAACAGTTTTACCTCTCCGGATTGAAAGATGAATTTCTGCTCAGTCTCCGGAAACTGGATACACTGATTGCGGTGAACCGGGAAACCTACCAGACCTCCCGACAACTACTCCGTCGGATCCCCGCGACAACATCGCCGGAGGAGGAAGCCGGCCTTTCCAGGCTACTGATCGAAACCCTGTCCTACGAGATTGCCTACAACCCGAACAACTCCCTGCTGGCAGAGCTCATCGGTTCCGGCCGTCTGGAGACCCTTTCGGACCCGCAGCTGCGAAACCACCTCACTTCCTGGGCGCCCTCCCTGGAAAGTGTACACAGGCAGGAAGGTAACCTGCGTATGCAACGTGAACGCACCCTGGACCTGTGGCGTGGGCCGGAAGGCAGTATCAGGACCATCCTGGTCCACAGCGGGGTAGCCTCCGGGATGGACATCGGGCAGGAAGCACCACTGCACAGCAACCTTCCCGTTTTGAAATCCAGGGCCTTTGAAAACAACCTGCTCCTCTTTATGCTTGCGGCAGTGGATACGGAAGAAGCGCATTACGACCCGCTCAGGCGAGAAATCGAACACATTCTGGGGCTTATTGAAGCAGGGCTGGAATAGCCCCTGCAACGGACTCACATCCGTTCCGGCACATCGATCCCGAGCAGGGCGGTACCCTGGCGGACCACCTCCCCGACCTTTTGGGTAAGCTGCACCCGAAACCGCCGGTGAGCGGCATTGGGTTCTCCCAGGATAGTAATCTGCTGGTAAAAGGAATTGAAATCCTTCACCAGGTCGTAAGTGTAGTTGGCCACCAGGGCCGGGCTGTACTGGGCCGCGGCTTCCTCCACTACCTGTGGAAAGGCCTCCAAATCCTTCAGGAGTTGTTTTTCCCTGGGGTCCAGCGCCCCAAGGTCTGCAGGGTCCACCCCCGCCTCGTAGTCAAAATCCGCCTTGCGAAGAATGGACTGTATCCGGGCGTAGGTATATTGAATAAAAGGTCCGGTATTCCCCTGGAAATCCACAGACTCCTCCGGGTTGAACAACATCCGCTTGCGGGGGTCCACCTTCAGAATGAAATACTTCAGGGCCCCCATTCCAATCATGTGATACAGCGCTTGTTTCTCCGCCTCGCTGAATCCGTCCAGCTTGCCGTGTTCTTCTGAGATCCCGGCGGCCGTCTGGTCCATTTCCCGGATCAGGTCATCTGCATCCACTACGGTGCCTTCCCGGCTTTTCATTTTGCCGGAGGGGAGGTCCACCATACCATAGCTTAGGTGGTAAAGGTGGTCTGCCCATGCATACCCCAGTTTTTTCAGGATCAGGAAGAGTACCTTGAAATGGTAGTCCTGCTCATTGCCCACCGTATAGACCATGCCGGTGATGTCCGGATAGTCCCGCACCCTCTGAATGGCCGTGCCGATATCCTGGGTCATATAAACCGCCGTACCGTCTGCCCGCAGGACGATCTTCTCATCCAACCCATCCTCAGTCAGGTCAATCCAGACGCTGCCGTCCGGCTTTTTGTAAAACACCCCCTTCTCAAGGCCTTCGGCCACCACATCCTTCCCGAGCAAATAGGTATCACTCTCGTAATAGAGTTTGTCAAAATCCACCCCCAGGTCGCGGTAGGTGACCTCAAAGCCGTCGTATACCCAGCCGTTCATCAGTTCCCAGAGGGCGACTACTTCCGCATCAGCGGCTTCCCACCGCCGCAGCAGTTCCTGGGCCTCCTTCAGGCTCGGGGCTTCTTTTTCAGCCTCCTCCCTCGGCATGCCTTTGGAGACCAGGTCCAGCACCTCGTCCTTGTAGGCCCGGTCGAAGGCCACATAGTAGTTCCCCACCAGTTTATCGCCTTTCAGGCCGCTGCTCTCCGGGGTTTCCCCTTTGCCGTAACGCTGCCAGGCGAGCATGCTCTTGCAGATATGGATGCCCCGGTCGTTGACGATCTGTGTTTTGTAGACCTTGTGGCCTGCCGCCTCCAGGATTCTGGAAACGGAATACCCCAGCAGGATGTTCCGGATATGCCCGAGGTGGAGGGGTTTGTTGGTGTTGGGGGAGGAATATTCCACCATGGTCACCCCGGCAGAATGGGGCGCCTTGAATCCGTATGCTTTTTCCGACCGTATCCCTTCAAAAAACCGCAGGTAAAAGGCATCGCTGACCTTCAGGTTCAGGAACCCCTTGATGGTATTAAAACCTGCGACTTCCTCCAGGTGTTCTGTCAGGTACTGGCCAATGGCATCGCCAATCTGAACCGGATTGCCCTTAACCTGCCGAAGCATGGGAAACACAACCACGGTGATATCCCCGGTGAATTCTTTCCGGGTGGGTTGCAATTCCACGGATTCAAGCGTCACCCCGTACCGGGAATGAACCGCTTCCTTAACCTTTTCTACGAGCAGGGTTTCCAGTTGCATGGATCAGATGATTTTCAAGGGGCAAAACTACGGAAATTTAGCCGTATTTATTTGCTTTTCAGGGATTGGCCATAATTGGCTAACTTTACTACAAAAAGCTATGAAACCAAAATGTGCGGCAGCATGCCTCCCATTTAGAAACCCCCTGTATTATGCTGGTTAACGTATCCTACAACAACCCGGAAATCATTCGGAAAGTAGACGAGAAAGTAGGAAAGCCATTTACCCTGAAACAACGATGGGCCATGAAGGGCATTGGCTCCCCGAAACTCTTTATCACTGAGGCCAGCCTGGAAATCCGAAACCTGCTCCTGCTCGACAACAACCTGGACAGCTGCAACATCGAGTTGCGCCCCAAGGGGATCATCCTCCGGTTCAGGTCCCTGTTGGAAACCTATGCGCTGGTAATCCCCTACTATAAACTCACCCTCTATAAAGGGGACCTCGGGATCTACAGCGTCTACATGGACCACCATTTTGTGAAGGTCCGGGCAGACACCAAAGCCATCCAAAAATTCTTTGTGAAGCTACTGGGGTACAAGGCCGATCAAATACCGCAAAGCCCTCCCAACCAGTGATGGATGCCACAGCCAATACGGGCGGAAAACGGCTGAAGATTCTGCTTACGGGCGCCAATGGATACATCGGGATGCGCCTGCTGCATCGGCTGCTTGAAATGGGGCATGAACTGGTCTGCGTCGTAAGGGATGAAAAACGGTTGTCCATCCATGAGGAAACCCGCAACAAACTGGATGTTGTGGAGGTTGACTTCCTGGAGGAACCGACCCCGGGTGTCTTTGAGAATGATTTTGATGTGGCCTATTACCTGATCCATTCCATGAGTTCCTCCACAAAGGATTTCGATGAGCGGGAAGCCATCTCCGCCAGGAATTTCAACACCTACATGGAGCAGGCCCGGCCCACCCAGGTCATTTACCTGAGCGGGATCGTGAACAACGACCAGCTTTCCAAACACCTGAGTTCGCGAAAAAACGTGGAGGACATCCTCTACCAGGGGCCCTTTAAACTGACCGTGCTTCGGGCGGGGATCATCGTGGGGTCGGGAAGTTCCTCCTTTGAGATCATCCGGGACCTGTGTGAAAAATTACCTGTAATGATCACCCCAAGGTGGGTGCTGACCAAAACCCAGCCCATCGCGGTACGGGATGTGATCCAGTTTCTGACAGGGGTGCTTGGAAGGGCGGAAACCTATGGGCAGAGCTTTGACATCGCAGGGCCGGAAGTCCTCACCTACAGGGATATGCTCAAGGGATATGCACGGGTCCGGGGCTTTAAAAACTGGATCCTTACCGTACCGGTGATGACTCCCAAACTCTCCTCCTACTGGCTTTACTTCGTTACCTCTACCTCCTATAAACTCGCCATTAACCTGGTGAACAGCATGAAAGTGGAGGTCGTGGCCCGGGACAACCGCCTGCAGGAACTGCTGGGAATAGAGACATATACCTATGAGGAGGCCATTGAAATGGCGTTCCAGAAAATCGAGCAGAACTCCGTAGTGAGCAGTTGGAAGGACAGCATGGTGAGCGGCCGCTTCGATCAAAACCTGGGCAGGTACATACAGGTCCCGAAATACGGCGTACTCACAGATAATAAATCTGTAAAAATCACGGACCGGGAGGCCGTCCTGGACAATATTTGGAGGATCGGGGGTGAAACCGGATGGTACTACGGAAGCTGGCTCTGGCAAATTCGCGGCTTCCTTGACAAACTCAGCGGGGGGGTAGGCCTCAGGCGGGGCCGCACCCACCCGGACAAGATCTTTTCCGGGGATTCCCTGGATTTCTGGAGGGTCCTTCTTGCCGACCGGGAAAAGGGACGCCTGTTGCTGTTTGCGGAAATGCGACTCCCCGGGGAGGCCTGGCTGGAATTCCGGATCGACGAAAACAATGTCCTCCACCAGAACGCCACCTTCCGGCCCAGGGGGCTCGCCGGCAGGTTGTACTGGTACAGCATCCTGCCGTTCCACTACTTTATTTTCGGGGGGATGATCCGGAATATCACCAAAGGGTACGCAGCCAGGGACAACTGATCCCTATAAAGGCTGCTTCAAAATACATGTTCAAAGAGGGAAGGGCTATTTCCTGGGAAGAAAAACCTCTGCCATCATGCACCGGGCACTCCCGCCCCCACAGGCTTCGATCGTATCAATGGGACTGGAGATGATCCGGGAGGTCTTTTCAATGCGGGCCACCTGGGCGGGGTTAAGGGCATTTCGGGCAGAGGCGCTCATCACCAT